>CANOHX010000099.1 GCA_947565885.1 uncultured Lachnospiraceae bacterium | reverse complement strand
GCAGCAGCCGGGAAGAAAAGACAGGAGAGGAAAATCATGAAAAAAGGAAAAGCAGCGGGGATATTGGTTCTGATTCTGGTGATTATGGCAGGCATGTCCTGGTACGCCGGAACCATTATCTCAACGGTTGGCGTAGGAGAGAACCGTAATATTAAGCTGGGGCTCGACCTTGCGGGCGGTGTCAGCATCACCTACAGGGCAGTGGAGGATAATCCGTCAAGCGAAGATATGGCGGACACTATCTACAAGCTGCAGAAACGTGTGGAAGTTTACAGCACGGAGGCGAGCGTGTACCAGGAGGGCGGAGATCGAATCAATATTGAGATTCCGGGCGTTTCTGACGCGAACTCCATCCTGGAGGAGTTAGGTAAGCCTGGTTCCATGGAATTCCAGGATGAGGATGGAAATGTCCTCGTAAGCGGTACAGATATCCAGAATGCCCAGGGTGTGCCATACAAGGACCAGACAACGGGCAAGACGGAATATATTGTGGAACTGACGCTGACAGACGAAGGAGCTGTCAAGTTTGAACAGGCAACGGCGGCAAATGTGGGCAAGACGATGCCGATTGTCTATGACGGCGAAGTTATCAGCGCACCGTCTGTTAATTCGGCAATCAGCGGCGGAAGGGCGCAGATTGAAGGAATGGAAAGCCTGGAAGCAGCAGAAAATCTTGCTTCCGTCATCCGTATCGGTTCTTTATCACTGGAACTGGAAGAGCTGAATTCTAAGGTTGTAGGCGCACAGCTTGGTGAGGAGGCAATCTCCACCAGTTTGATGGCGGCAGTGATTGGCCTGATACTGGTAATGATTTTTATGATGGTTGTATACCGGCTGCCCGGATTTACCGCCAGCCTTGCGCTTGTGCTGTATTCTGCATTGACGGTATATGCATTATGGATTTTTGACATTACGCTTACCTTGCCAGGTATCGCAGGTATCATTTTATCCATTGGTATGGCGGTGGATGCCAACGTCATCATTTTTGCGCGTATCCGCGAGGAGATAGCGGCAGGAAAGACAGTCAACACAGCTATCAAGCTTGGCTATGAAAAAGCATTGTCCGCGATTGTGGATGGCAATGTCACGACTTTGATTGCAGCGGTGGTTTTGGGAATGCGCGGTTCCGGTCCGGTTAAAGGATTTGCCTATACGTTGGGCATCGGTATTGTGCTCTCCATGTTCACTGCCTTGGTAGTGACACGCTGGCTGATGAAATGTTTCTATGCTTTAGGCTTGCAGGATGCCAAGTTCTATGGCAAGGCGAAAGAGATGAAGACCATCAATTTCCTCGGCAAGAGAGTTATCTTCTTTGCGATTTCCGGTGTATTGGTTATTGGCGGATTTGTGGGAATGGGAATCAACAGCAGCCAGGGTAACAACATGCTGAACTACAGCCTGGACTTTGTGGGCGGTACTTCCACCACGGTTACGTTCAATGAGGATTACAGCATTGAAGAGATTGACCAGAAGATTGTGCCTGTGGTCGAGAAAGTGACCAATGATCCCAATACCCAGACCCAGAAGATTGAGGGAAGCAATCAGGTAGTAATTAAGACGCGTTCTCTGGAACTTTCCGAACGTGAGGCGCTGAATCAGGCGTTGATAGATGAATTTGGCGTAGATGAAAAAGGAATCATTGCAGAGAATATCAGCTCAACCATCAGTTCTGAAATGCGGTCCGATGCGGTATGGGCAGTAGTTATTGCTACAATCTGTATGCTGATTTATATCTGGTTCCGGTTTAAGGATATCCGTTTTGCGGGCAGCGCGGTCATTGCTTTAGTCCATGACGTGCTTGTGGTATTGGCATTCTATGCGGTTGCCAGAATTTCTGTGGGCAATACCTTTATCGCCTGTATGCTGACGATTGTAGGTTACTCCATCAATGCCACGATTGTCATTTTCGACCGTATCCGTGAGAATCTGGGCACTGTGAAGAAGAAAGACCCGGAAAGCCTGATGGAAGTAGCCAACCGAAGCATCACCCAGACGCTTACCAGAAGTATCAATACATCCTTGACGACCTTTATCATGGTATTCGTCCTGTTTATTTTGGGAGTAAGTTCCATTCGGGAATTTGCGCTTCCGCTGATGGCAGGTATTATCTGTGGCGGTTATTCTTCCGTATGTATCACGGGAGCATTATGGTATATATTTAAAGTGAAATTTTCTAAAAATTAGATATAAGCAGTTTATCATTTAGGGAAAATCCCCGGCAGCCGTAAGGAAGCCGGGGATTGTTTTCCTCTTATAGGAAAGGCCTTGTCACACTAAAGCGTGAAAGTATCTTTCCTATAAGAGAAAACAATTATGCGCACTCGCACAAGAGGTAAATATTGCTTTGCAATTGTGCTCAGCGCGTCAAAGTGTGCAATCCCCAGGGGATTGAGGGGACAGGGGAGTTAAGTGGGCTTGCTCACTTTGTTCCCAATAGGGAGTGTGAGAGATGGTTAAGATAGGAATCTGCGATGATGAAAAAGTCTGCCGCGAGCAGCTAAAAGAAATATTGGGACAGTTTTTTCAGGAAAACGGTCTGGGTTTTAAAGTGTGGGAGTATGAGTCGGCGACGGATTTCCTTAGACGTGAGGAAGAAGTTCATCTGCTGTTTCTGGATATAGAAATGAAAGAAATATCCGGCATTCAGCTGAAAGATGCACTTAAAGGGAGAGAGGATATCAGGATTGTTTTTGTGACCAGCCATCTGGAGGCGATGCCAGAGGCGTTTGGCAAGAATGTCTATGGATTTCTGGAGAAACCGGCGGCAGCAGATAAGCTGGAAAAATATCTGCTGCGTGTGCTGGAAGATTTGGAGGAAGAGCGGCTCCTGGTGATAAAAGGAGTTCAGGGTGAAATGGCAGTAAAGGAGAAAGATATTCTGTATTTTGTGGCGGAGAAGAAATATAGCCGTATGGTGGGAAAGAATGGGGAATCATTCTGTGATATGGGACTGCAGCAGTTGGAGGAAATGCTGGGGCAGAAATCATTTTTTCGCTGCCACAAGAGTTATCTGGTTAACCTGGCAAATATTTCGGATGCCAATCAGAATATCCGCCTGAAAAATGGGGAGAGCATTCCGGTGAGCAGGAGAAAGGCGAAAGAGCTGAAGGAGGCGTATCTGGCGTATATCATTCGCAAAGCGAGGTAAGGGATATGGGAGGGATGATAATTAATATTTTATTAAACTTGGTAAATGTGTTGGAAACAGGAGTGATGATGTGTGGTATATTTTGTGTCCCTCTTACAAAAAAGAAGCTGCCTGTTATCGGTGGATTGTTGCTGTGCATAGGATTTTGTCTGGGAGGAAATTGGGAACAATACGAGGATTTATCTGTGGGAGCGTTCGGGATGTTGCTGACACCAGCTATCTGGCTGTTATGGACCGAGGGGAAATGGTTTCGCCGGATTGCGATTTACATATGCAGTATGATGTATCTTGGTTTACCATATTTTATCATTAATTTATTTGTGTGTGAAATTTCAGGGAAGAATGCAGATATATGGGAAACGTATGAAATGTACCGTATTTTGCGAGGAATTGTTACAATTTCGACAGTGGGGCTATTAACAGTTTGTTTAATGAGAAAAATAACAAGGTATAAGGAAATTTTACATAACTTGCCAACATCGTACTTCATTGTTGGAAGTATCTGTGCATTTACAGCTACTATGACACACAATTTTGTAGACAGTGTCAGCAGGGAATATGAAAATAATGGAGTGGCCAATTTTATTTCTTTATGTGCAGTTGTTGTCAGCCTTGTGTTTTATGGCTTGGGCATTGGCTGCGTTGTGCTGGACGTTTTCAGGAAGAGGTACAAGGAAGAAAGCAGACTGAAGGAGCAGTACCTGCAGATTGCCAGGAATTATGTGAGGACGGTGCGCGACAATGCCAGGGAGACACGGAAGATACGTCATGACATACGGAATCATATGAATATTTTGAGCTACCATTTAGAGAATGGAGAGTACCAGAAAGCGCAAAATTATCTGGAAGAGATGCAGCTGCATGTAGAACGGTCAATCAAGAAATCTGTGTCCGTGAACCATGAGATTGTGGATGCTGTTCTGTATCAATTGCAGTCCAGGGCGGGAGTGCAGTCCATCCAGTGGCAGATTGAGGGGGCGCTGCCGGATGGATTGCCAATCGGAGATTTTGATTTATGTACGATATTTTCCAATCTGTTGTCAAATAGCATAGAGGCATATAGGCAAGTCGAGGAAGAGCGGAGATATATTCATCTGCGAATCCGCTCTCTGGATGAAAAACTGGTGATAGAAGTAGAAAATTCCTGTCATGATTTGGTTGAAATAGAAAAACTGGGGCGTACTACGTCCAAAAAAGATGCGGAAAACCACGGATATGGCATCATAAATATTAAGGATGCGGTACGAAAGAATCATGGGGAGATTTTGTTTGAAAGTACAAAGGATAGATTTATTGCGCATATTATTTTTATCTTATAGGAAAGTCTCCGCTTTTACACGTTAATGCGAAACAGTCTTTCCTATAAGATGAAAAATGACCGTTCGTTCCCCAAAACGACCGTTCATTCCTTTTCTCTTGCAAATCCAAGGTGGGAAGATTTATGATGGAGAAAAGGGAGGTGAGGGGAATGATGTTGTCGAATGGTTATATTTTTTGGCACTGGTTTCGTAAGTTTTGGAAGTAGGAGCGGCGTTTTGCAATTTATAAATCGTTTGTAAAAGTCGGACTTACGATAATTTACAATTCGTTAAGAAAAAATAGGAGGACAAAGATTGAAAAAAAGGTTATTATATAGCTTGCAGGCTTTAAGTATTCCCCCAACCGGTCTGCAGCGAACAATTTTGCTAATTATTGGGGAGTTGATTACAAGTATTACACACATTCTGTATTTTCTCAGAATGTCAAAAAAGGTGATTTTATTACCTATGATAAAGCAGCAGATGGGGACTGGGATCACATTGGATATGTAACAGCAGTAAAAAAATCCTTTAATCAAAAACTGGGATATAAGAATTATAAAGTGGCACAACATACTAAAAACTATAATGCTTGGGTTAGTTCTTCTAAGAATGGTTGGGAAAAAATAAAGAAAGAAAATCCAAGCGCCAAATTGGGAATCATCCGAATACCGTAGTTGGGAGAAAAATATATGATAAAATTAATTTGGCACTGCTTTGACCGAAAAGTGAAAAGAATATCCAGATACCATTATTGGATGTCCGTATTAATCTTGTTTTTGATGTTTTATGCGTTAGATATAGGCTCTTTTTGCTTGTGGAAAATGTATGGTATGGGTAAGTTTCTGCCAATTTTATTATGTTTGATAAATTTTTTCCATGTTATCTGCTTATTTGTATTGACTTTAAAAAGATTTCATGATGTAGGCTACACAATTTGGAGATTAATTATTTATACGATGTTATCAATCGTGATTGTTGGAATATTGTTGGTACTGATTGTTACGATAAGAAAAAGCGAACAGGTGAATAAATGGGGGGAACCAGAGAAAAACGTTCACAGGATAAGCACGAGAGGCAAAGCAGTAATTTGCGTTATAGCAGTTTTCCTGGTTTTTGGTACAATTTTTTTCTACCTTGAATTTTTCACAGGGCATGTCAGGAATGCAGAAATACATCTTAATGAGTCTGAAAAATATAGCCAGGAGGAACTTTCAGGGGCTGTTTCCGCATTGAAAAAAGAATATTTCTTGAAAATGTGGGGAGGAGAACTGCAGAGCATAGCATACAGAGAATGGATTGATTATGGGTTAACCGAAGAAACCAAAGAAGAAATGGGAATTGGAGAAGAAGAAGAGGTTATTGTTTTGGAAGCGAAGTCTATTGTGAATTATGATTCAATTTCATTGTTTTCAGATACCCTGGTAAAGGGAGCAAAGGACGATGCTGAATGGGTGCTTGCCCGGAATAAAAATAATGGGAAATGGAGGGTAGTAGGAACTTTAGGGGGAGGTTAATGAACTGATACATTCATGGACAAATCTTTTATATGGAAAGAAATAGATGTCTTTAAGAACCGGTGTCTGCCAGGCAGTGCATATAGCATGCTGCTTGGCGGCGCTTTGCTGTAAATGACGACCGAATTCTAGTAAGGGGGCAGAAGTAATTGAGAAGCGTATCATTATAAAATTAGAGGATATATGAATTATGGAAGTGGAAAAAGTATAATAAGTATTCGGATATAAAGTTTGGAAAGCCAAATTAGGGAGGAATTGCTTATGAAAAAGTCACTAAAACTAGTACTTCTGGCAATGATAAGCGTATTGCTACTGGGACAGACCCATGTGAACGCACAGGATTTTCAAATTTCTGCTCCCTCAGACACAATCTATGTAAAACAGAAGATTAAGCTGAAAGTAAAACCCTCCATGAAAAAGGGCAGCATAATATGGAAGAGCGCTGACCGGAGAATTGCCACGGTATCCAAAAGCGGAGCAGTGACGGGGAAAAGAGCGGGCAAGGTAAAAATATATGCAGTTTCCTCAGACGACCGGAATAAGAAAACGTCTTATGTGATAAGGGTCAAAAAGTTTAAAGAGCGTTCCCTGTCTGTCAAAACTAGCGTATTGAGAACAGCGCCAGGATTCCAGTTATCATCTAGGAAAAAATATCAGGTATTTAAGTCCAGAAAAGAACTGGAGCAATTCCTAAAATCTGCTGAAAAAGAACAGAAAGATTATTTGGGGGAAATAGCTAGAAAATTAAAGAAATACAAGAAGCTCTTTTTTAACACAAAATCTTTGTGTGTTATTTATTTAGCATCCGGAAGTGGTAGTATGCCGGTGAATGTGGAAGATGTAAAGATTGCTCAAAATAAGAAAGGAACCATTTGGGGAAGCGTGTACGTCAGGATTGGCAAACAGCCTCCCGATGTGCTTTGGAGTGCCGATGTCGAGTCACGTTATGCAATTGTGGAATTGGATAAGAAAGATGCCAGTATGATACAGTACTATAGAGTAGTGAAGCAGGGTTAGGTCTTGTTTTTCGATTTTGTTGTAGGATAACAGGCAGTCTCCAATTATTTAGAAAGTTATTGGGGACTGACCTGTCAAAGACATGGAGGTAAGAACATGAAAAATGCAGTGAAAAAGATAGGTTTATACCTGCTAGCATCAGTAATGCTGGCAACGAATTTGCAGACTGTGTCTGCAATGAAAATTCCACCTAATGAGCGTGAATACACCCCATCTGTACTGGTAGGCGAAATTACAGAAAATGATACGCAGATTCCGGTTTATGTATATGACTGGACCACCTTGTATGTCAAAAATGGAGAGGATATCATTTACCGTAAATTTTATAAAGAGGAAGGCAAGAAGAATATAAAGATTAAAAAACAGTCAGGCAACAGCAGATTAGATTTTTATCTGATTTCAAAGGATTCCGGCAAGAAGGGAAAAACAGTGACGAAAAAAGTGACAAAGCTGCCTGTTGTTGCCAAGGAAAAACCAGTGAAAACGATTGTCAAACCCCAAGTGCAGAAGACGGTTACGAGCCAATCGCAAACGGTAAAGGTCGGCGGCAAAAAAGGCACCACGCTTGTGGTTAAGAATCAAAAGAAGACTTTGAAATTTGTAAAATTCAAGAAAGATGAAAACAGAAAAATCACGATACCAAAACAGGACGGCGGGGTTTTGTATTTCTATCTGAAAAAAGGGAATGGCAGAGGGAAAATAATATCGAGAACTGTCAAGGATGCGACCGCGCCGAAAACGCCCAAGGTAAAAGTAGATTCGGATAGTGTCCGTATAAAAGGTGAACTGGGAACGGAAATATATTTCAAGGGTTCCAACGGATGGCGTCATTTTGGTACAGTGATAAGCAGCCAGTGGAATTGTTTTTTGATTAGCATAGATTATAGCGATGTTAAATGTGATTACTTTGAAGTGTATTTAAAGGATGCAGCTGGCAATAAGAGCAAGAAAGTAAAAGTGAAAAATCCATCGCAGGACCTACCGAAAGTCTTTCTATAATATGGGAAATGTGGGGAGGTTAATAGAAATCCAGAAATGAAAACCGCCAAGCAGTGAAATAATGTATGTGCTTGGCGGCTGTATTTCTATGAAAGCATTGCCGTCAGTATGTTCCTAAGAAATTTTTGGCAGTCTTTCACTGTGTTCAGAAACTACTTTTTTGAGCAAATCAATATCAACAAAAGCAGATTCCATTTTATCTGCGTAAGTTTTATAACGAGTGTATGTAGTAGTATAACAAGATTCGATAGTATTCAATCGCGGCAGGATAATGTTTTCCTGAGTTAAATGTATGGACGAGACGTCATCTTTGATGAAGCAAACATCATTCTGCAAGTCCAGGATATCGGCTTTCATGGACGAGACGTCATCCTTGATGAAGCAAACATCATTCTGCAAGTCCAGGACATCGGCTTTCATGGACGAGACGTCATCCTTGATGAAGCGGACATCATTCTGCAAATCCAGGATATCGGCTTTCATGGACGAGACGTCATCTTTGATGAAGCGGACATCATTCTGCAAGTCCAGGATATCGGCTTTCATGGACGAGACGTCATCTTTGATGAAGCAAACATCATTCTGCAAGTCCAGGATATCGGTTTTCATGGACGAGACGTCATCTTTGATGAAGCGGACATCATTCTGCAAATCCAGGATATCGGCTTTCATAGATTTGATGTCGCTTTTCATATCATGGATGTCGGTTTCAATTGGAGTTAGCCTTGCATCGAGTTTTTTGTCCATTATATTGGCAATAGCTAACAATAATTCGTTATCAGTCATTTCGTTACCCTCCTTCTGTGCGGCAGTTCTGGATTGGGTATCTACAAGTATATCATATTCAGTTTGTAAAGTCTATGAAAATATTTGTTGGGATATGGAAATAAGTAATTGTTCTCTGCATCGTAAGGGTTTTCTGGGATAAGGTTACTTATAAATAACTACCCGGTCATTTTCCTGGATGACGGTACTACCCTGAGGAATGATGTTTTCATCTCCGCGTTTTATGAGGGCAATCAGGATATTTTCAGGCAGGTTTAATTCCGCAATGGAAGAATTGCACCAGTTATGCCCGGCTTCCACAAGAATTTCCTTTAAACTTCCATCGTTTTCTCCACGGTAGGAGGGGACGCTTAAGATGAGCGTGTCACCAGCGAGGATTGTTGTATTGCCACGTGGAATCAGGGTATCGTCGTCGCGTTTAATCATCAGGGCGAGCGAACCAGTGGGAAAGCTGACGTCTTCGATCTTGTGGTTTTCCCAGTTGTGTCCGCTGGGGATGTACATGCGCATTAGCGTGAGGTCGGAATCATCCTGATAGTCGTTGAACGTTTTACGGATGTCAGAACTGTTGTCCACCATGTCAAGTTTTCTGGCAACCATCGGCAGTAAGGAACCCTGGACTGCGACGGAAAGCAGTGAGATGAAGAAGACAATATGGAATAAATCATGTTCTGAGTTAGCGCCTCCGGCTATGACCATAATTGCAAATACGATGGAAGCTGCGCCGCGCAAGCCAGACCATGAGACAAGCAGGCATTGCCGCAAGGAGGAACCAAAAGGCAGAAGCAGTAAAAAAACGGCGGCGGGCCTGGCAAGGAAGGTCAAAAACAGTGCAATCAGCAAAGCTGGACAAAACAGGTTAGGCAGCAGGTGCGGAAATGACAAAAGCCCCAGCAGAAAGAAAATTAAAATCTGGGCAAGCCCTGTAATTCCGTCAAAAAAATGTACGAGTGTGATTTTGTTATTAATGGTACTGTTGCCAAGGATAATGCCGGTCAGGTATACGCTCAGATAGCCATTGCCGCCCAATATGGTTGGCAGTGCGTAGGACAGGAGTACCAGGGCAATTACAAACACTGTGTCCATGCCAAGGGCAATCAGGTCGTCTTTCCTGAGGGCAAATATACCCAGAAAGGCGCAGGCAATGCCGATTCCGATGCCCACCCCAATCTGCGTGAGCAGCATAAGGGGAACAGAGGTGCCGCTGTCGCCGGAAATCATGGCAAGGGCTATCATGGTCAGCATATATGCCATGGGGTCGTTGCTTCCGCTCTCAATTTCTAAAAGCGGCGCAGTGGAATGTTTCAGGTTCAGGTTTTTGGAACGCAGGATGGAAAAAACAGATGCAGCATCGGTGGAACTCAGAACTGCACCGATAAGAAAGCTTTCGGTAAAAGAAAAATGTAAAACCTGATAACAAAAAAAGCAGGTAAGCATTGCTGTGATTACCACTCCCAAAGTGGAAAGCAATACTGCTTTTGACGCAACAGGGCGCGCAGTCTGCCATTTAGTGCCAAAGCCTCCGTAAAACATAATGAAAATTAATGCGATGGTACAGAGCTGTTCTGTAATCTGGTAATTGTTAAAGGATATCTTAAACAGTCCGTCAGAGCCGAATATCATACCAAGAGCCATGAAGCACAGCAGTGCGGGCATTCCGAATTTATTTGAAAAGCGGTTTGCTATGATACAGGAGAGGATGACGGCACAGCATAGAAGGAGCATGATTGCCATATTTCCGTCCTTTCTAATAAGATGAAAAAAACACCCGCT
>CANOHX010000098.1 GCA_947565885.1 uncultured Lachnospiraceae bacterium | reverse complement strand
CTGCCTTCCCACTCCATCTCCTGTACGTTGCCTTTTTCTATGTATTCCCGTATCTTCTTTACCTGCTCCTCGGGAAGTTCCATCACTGAATCCTCAATGGAAATGCTCAGCATTACTGCATACGATACTTTCCGGCTCTTCACACGGATAGTAATCTTCCCTCCATTCGCGCTGCTAATGCAGTTGAACAGCAGCTTGCTGATTACCTGTCCAATCCGTCCGGCATCGCCCAACATGAATTCGGGCACGCCGTCCTCTACCTGAATATCAATCTCTTTGTCATTATCTCCATAATGGCTTGTGACATTCTGCACTATCTCCTCTATCAGCATACGGACGCGGTAATTATTCTCGCTCATCTCTACCTTGCCATCCGACATCTTGATATATTCTACAGCATCCTCCACCATCGTATAGACTTCCGTCCCCTGCTTAAGCAAAGCTCTCATGTTGTCTGCCGTTTGGCTGTCCACCTGCTCAATCAGATTCCCGGCATGGTCCATCCATTTTTCCATGTTCTGTTTCATATGGAGGCTAAGATTCATTACGAAATCTGACTGTGAACGTGCCGCCCGCTCAGCCTTGCGGTAATCCTGGATAACAAGGTAACTGTGGTAGGCGATTGCCGACAGCGCTTCCGTCATTTTGGAAAGGAAGACTGCCGCTTCCTTCACTTCTTCCTGCTCCATCCGCCTCGTTTTCTGGATGGCGCTGACATAAGCCTCCGGGTCAATCTCTAACTCCTGCGCTTTCCGGCGCATCTTCTCTGTATCCACCTCTGAAGTACGGACCTGCCCGCCGATAAAACATCCTAATACTTTGTTCCCCACCATAATGGGGGCTGCATAATCCGTAAGCCCTGCATGGCACTGATAGACGGAAACCTGTCCGGAACGCAGCGCCCGAAATGCGCCGTCCCTGTCGCACGCTTCACATCTCCGGCTGCCAGATGGCGATGTCCTCACCAGTTTCAGGCAAAAATCTGTAAACCCACTCCCTTTTGTCAGCGGGACCCCCTCCGCATCTGTAATCAACGCTGCCATTCCCGTATATTTGGAAAACCCATCCTGGATTTTCTGCAGGATATTTACATCAATCAGTTCCAGTAAACACACATTCTCCATATCCTACACCCTCCGCTATCTGTATCTCCTATTCTTTAAATTTTTCTGCCTGTTCCTTTATCAATTCTGTATCAGAAAAATAATTTATTTTCATGGCTGAGCGCACATCGTCCAATGTCTGCGCCGCCACATTCCTCGCTTCCTCGCTCCCTTTCCTCAATACCTCATAAATATAGGGAATGTCTTTCTGCAGTTCTTTCCTGCGGCTGCGGATAGGCTCTAACTCCTCCTGCAGCACATTATTCAGAAATTTCTTAACTTTCACATCCCCTAGCCCCCCGCGCTGGTAATGCGCTTTGAGTTCATCAAGATTTTCATACTCCGCAAGATAACGCTCAAAATGTTCGTCCCTGCAGAACGCATCCAGATAAGTGAATACCGTATTGCCCTCCAGGGAACCTGGATCTTCCACCCGCAGATGATTGGGATCGGTAAACATGCTCATGACTTTTTTCTTAATCTCATCCGCTTCCTCCGACAGGTAAATACAGTTTCCGAGGGACTTGCTCATCTTTGCTTTGCCGTCAATCCCCGGCAGGCGCATGCACGCCTGGTTATCCGGCAAAAGAATCTGCGGCTCTGTCAACGTCTCCCCATACACTGCATTAAACTTATGCACGATTTCCCTGGTCTGCTCTAACATCGGCATCTGGTCCTCCCCCACCGGTACGGTAGTCGCCTGGAATGCTGTGATATCTGCCGCCTGGCTGATTGGGTAAGTAAAAAAACCAACCGGGATGCTTGCTTCAAAATTGCGCATCTGAATCTCCGCCTTCACAGTGGGATTACGCTGCAGCCGGGATACTGTCACCAAATTCATATAATAAAAAGACAATTCACACAATTCTGGTATCTGAGACTGTATGAATAACGTGGATTTCGCCGGGTCTAAACCGCACGCCATATAATCTAACGCCACTTCCACCACATTTTGGCGCACCTTATCAGGATTGTCGGCGTTATCCGTCAATGCCTGCGCATCGGCAATCATAATGAATATTTTATCATACTCACCAGAGTTCTGAAGCTCCACCCTGCGCCTTAACGAACCTACATAATGCCCCACATGGAGTCTCCCCGTGGGCCTGTCACCTGTCAAAATAATTTTACCCATAAATAAACCTCATTGATTTCTGAATTTTTCTAATAATTTACATAATATTCCTATATACACTATAATATAAACTGTGAATTGCTGTCAAGAATATTCGAGTTTCCTCAATTTATAATCGTAACAGTTCAGCCTTTATATTTTCAATAACAGTTTCCGCAGCGGCCATCTACACAAATAGCATGAAAATATTTATGGGGGTATTTTGGGGTTTGGCGTATTTCTCCTCCTTTGCTAAAAGGCAGACATTTGAGGAATTTCGTGTATCCCTTGCTCCTGGAGAGGGGCAAGATGTATTTCCCCAATTTAAACTGTCTGAGCGTTTTCCCTACTAAATTTATGCCACATCGCCATAACGGATATGTTTTTTTCCTCACGGACAGCCTTTCTTGTTTTCCTAACGGCGGGAACAAGGATTAGCGATAAAGGTGCGCCTCTGAAACTCGGGACAGCCGGCATAAGCCGTGAGAAACATACAGTTTAAATATCCGGCTATCCCTCAGACAGTTCACCCGGCGCACCTATTCATCCTCTTATCCCGCTGGCAAGGAAAACTGACGAAAGGCTTCCTACCCCGGAAAAATCATATCCGGTGGCGATTTTTCATAAATCAGTGGGAAAACGCGAGTTTTAAATTGGGGAAATTAATATCATCAGTCCCTCCCTGGAGTTAGGGATACTAGAAATTCCGGTTTCGTCTGCCGTTGGCAAAGGAGGGGAAATTCATTGAACCAAGGAAGAGCCCCATAAATATTTTTATATGTTGGAAAAGATAGCCGCTGTGGAAACTGTAAAAAATATTTTAAAGCCGAACTGTTACTTAGTAATCATCGGATTGCTTTGACCGGACAGGCTTTCTTACATGCGCCGCACCTTATGCACTCAGGATGGTTGGCATTCTTCGTGGGATCCACCTGCATTCTGCACACTTTCGCGCAAGCTTTGCAGCCTGTACATTTATCCTTGTCTACCCGATAACGGAACACCGATATGGGATTGAACACGGAATAGACGGCTCCCAGAGGGCATATGTATTTGCAGAATGGACGGTAAATCAGGACAGACAGGAAAACCGTAATGAGCAGGAGCACATTTTTCCATGCATACAGCCATCCCACGGCGCCCCGCAGCGTCTGGTTTAAAAGTACGAGAGGAATTCCTCCCTCCAATGTGCCTGCAGGACAGATAAGCTTGCAGAAATACGGTGCCCCCTGTCCCATAATATCCACCAGAAACATTGGCAGAAGTACCACAAACACCAGCAGGATAACATATTTCAGCTTCCTCAACAGCTTATCGCCCTGAAAAGTATCAATTTTCCTGAAAAAAGGGATTTTGTGCAGCAAATCCTGTACCAGCCCGAAAGGACAGAGCCAGCCGCATACAAACCTTCCCATCAGCGCGCCGACAAACATCAGAAATCCCGCCACATAAAATGCAAATTTGAAATTCCAGCTGCCGATAACCGCCTGCATTGCCCCAATGGGGCACGCCCCCACTGCCCCCGGGCAGGAATAGCAATTTAATCCGGGGACACAGAGATTCTTTAATTTCCCTTTATAAATCTTTCCCTGGGCAAAGCCCAGCAGATAGCTGTTCGTAAGCAACGCCCACACCGCCTGTACGCCATGGCGTTTCCATTCATTTGTCCTTTTCTTATTATCCAATTCCAATACACTCCAAACAGATATTGATTGCTTTCTCAAGAACTACCGGCAGCTCTCCCCGGAAAATTCCCCATCCCATCATCACAAGCCCCACGACAGCCAGGCAAATGCCGCCCCGGGGAGCACGCAAGAAATCCCTCATTTTACCGCCCCTTCCAGCTCAGTCTCTACAATGGTTTTCCAATCTTCAAGGCTGCGGCTTCCAGAATAAGTCTCGCCCACTATATTGCCCTCCTTGTCCACAAAGAACGTCTCCGGCACAGCGCTGATGCCCATAAGCCTGCCATTTAAAAAACTCTCATCCGGTATCAGGAAAGGATACGAGGCTCCGGTATATTCAGCAAGCATCTTCGCCTTTTCAACCGTATCGTTATCCGGGCTGCCTGAACCGTCAACACAATCCAAAGCGATACCTACTACATTGACGCCTTTGTCTGCCATCTCCTCGCTCAGTTTCTGCAAATCAGGAATTTCATTGATACAGGGCGTACACCAGGTTGTAAAAACATTGACCATCGTCAGGTCGTAATCTTTAAATATCTCCTGCGTATACGTTTCCCCTGTAATATCCTGTGTGGAAAATTCTCCGATATTGGCACTGTCCGTCCCAGAATCTTCACCCACCTCCTCCGTAGGAGCATTGCCCAAAGACTCGTTTTCTCCAGCGGCTTCTTTATCCCCACAGCCATTTAAGATGGTAAAACAGCATACTCCCGCCAGCAGCAGCGCGCATAATTTTTTGTTTCTTATTCTCATATAACATTTCCCCTTTCTAGCGTCTGTAAGACAAATTCAGTATAATTATAAATTCTTTCTCAAGCCCTGCGAACATTTATCAATTTTGTCGCGGATGGTCTGCATCTGGTAATCCAGCTCCTCAATGGAGTCTGCACAGCCTTTGAGCTGCGCCGCAATCTCATCCGCATCGGCCCGCTGCCAGTTTTTCTTATATCTCAGTTTGTGCTCAAGGCTTGCCCAGAAGTCCATGGCAATCGTACGGAACTGCACTTCCACATGCATGTATTTTTTCTCATGGGATAAGAAAATCGGCACATCCAGGATATAATGGAGACTGCGGTAACCGTTGGGTTTGGGATTTTGTATGTAATCCTTTGCCTGTAACAGAATAATATCATCCTGCTCCGTCAGAAGTCCTGCCAGACGGTAAATATCATCCGGGAAAGAACAGATGACCCGGACCCCTGCCACATCACAGAGATTTTCCCTGATTGCATCCAACGTAAGCGGAAAACCTTTGCGCCGCAGTTTCTCAAATATGCTGTTCGGCGTCTTCAGCCTGCTCTTTATGGATTCAAAAGGATTCCGGTTGTATTCCTGGGAAAATTCCTCATTCAGCACCTGCAGCTTCGTCTCCACTTCCCGAATCGCTGAACGGTACTCCATCATCAGCCGGTTAAAGGAGCGCTCTTCCCGTAGTTTTTCTGCCTGTATGCGTATAATCTCTTCCTGCTCCTTAAGCGCCTCCGCCTGCTCTTCTATCTTGCGCTCCAGCTGATTCCTGCGGGAGAACAATTCCATCGTATTGCGAATCCTGTTGCGTACAATCGAACTCTCAAACGGCTTATGAATAAAATCGGAAACCCCTAACTCAAAACAGTGGTTTTCCACCTCTATGGCATACTCCCCGCTGATGACAAGCACGGGAATCCTGGGCATCCACCCCCTGCGCTTCATCTCATCAATCACTGCCAGCCCATCCATTTTCGGCATCTGCAGATCCAGGAGGATTGCCGCCGTTTCCGCATGGTTTTCCGACAGCTTATGTATCGCCTGTTCCCCATCCTCAGCAATTTCCACAATATAGTCCTCTTTTAGCATATCGCGCAGCAATTCGCGGTTTACCTCCACATCATCTACTACCAGTATCTTCTGCATGATAATCTACTTCCTTTGTCATCTATCTATAATTCCACATAAAGGTCAAACTTTCCAACTACAATGATTATAGATTATTTCTGCCAGTTATACAACACTTCACACAACTTTCAAACTGAAAAAACAGAAGCTGCCCCAAACGTTCTGGGAGCAGCCTCTGCATAACATTATTGGAAATTCTGCATACACTGGCCAAATTTCTGCTTCGCCTCGGTTACTTTCTGGGTATCTGCCGAAGGCGTAGGATAATAACCTCTGTCGTGCATCATAGTGAACACTTCATTCTGGATGGCATGCTCCTTTTCCAGGCAATCGAGAATGGCATTTCTTACATTGTCGTGGACGCACTCATTGGAAAACGTATTGTAAAGGGTTGTCGCTGTTTTTTCTGCGGTCAGCGCATCCGCCAACATTTCTTTTTCTGAATAAAATGACTGCTGCATGGTTTGCCTCCTAACTCAACTGGGAATACAAGTTGCGAAAATGCTCCTTGTGCTCGTTGGAAATCTCGGTAAATTTTGATTTCATTTCCGTGTCGGTACTATTGTCTGCCAATACCTGGAATTTCTTAATCAGAAGTTCCTCGCCGGAAAGCAGATCGTTCAATGCTGATAACTCTTTTTCTGAAATTTGGTTCATGGAAATCTCCTTTCGCTGTGATATTTGTCTACCATAGTATGTACCAAATCCAGCGGTTTATGTACGCCACCCCAAAAGAAAAATCATGCCTGGCAGTTACAGCAGCCATATACCCCGCAGAACAAACCAATTATTTATTATTTTCTGCAGCAGCTTTCTGTATTTCTGCTGCTGAGACGTTGACTCGGGTATGCGGCGCATATTTTTGCAAAGCCGCAAGGAATTCCTTATAATCTTTTTCATTCTGCATGGAAACCCCGCCCATTCTTTCGCCTTTGCCATTATACAGCAATACATCAAATATCCTGCCGCGCGGCTTGATAATCACCGGATTCTTTGTTGTCTCACTGTAGGTCATGGCAATATCTGACAGGCGGAAAATACCATAGTCAATCTCGCCCCTGAACAGAAAAGCTGCCCGCATATAATGTTCTGTAATGGCAATTGCACTATCCATCCGTCTGCCGTTCTTGATGAAGACCGGCGGCTCCGACGTCATTTCCTCATCGAACTGCCGGACTTCCTCAGCGGAAAGATTCATTGCCTGCAGGCAGTTCTGGGCAAACGGCAGCTTCGGGTTATTCTTGGAAGATTTTAATTTCATATAAAAATATCCTGCCATCCCAAGCCCCACAAGACCGACAATTACACAAAAAAACCTTGTATCATACTCTGGGATTACCTGATTTAATATTAGCAAAAATGCCTCCAGCAATACAAAAACCACCACCACTGCAATAACGTTTTTTATCGTTGGCGCAGACCTCGCTCTGCTTTCTTCTGTCTTTGCCATCTGCTGTTGTAACCAATCTGACATCTTTTATCCTCCTTCACATGGTATCGGCACGTATCGCTTTGCGATACCTGCCAGTTCGTCGGAAGGCAGTCCAGAAATGCTTCGCATTTGCCTTCCTCCTTTTCATCTCAGACGGAACCGGAACAGTCCTGTTATCTTCTGAAATATGCTACATTTCATCTTATCATAGATTAAGGAGCCAGTCCAATACAAATACCTGGCTTCCGTGCTGGCTTCCAACTTTTTCTGGTATCTTTTTTACAAATGTGATATACTGCATTGTAATGTATTTTCATCATCCGAAAGGGAGGGAAGATTATGACGAGGGTATGTTTCTATTTGTTGGCGGGTTACCTTTCCGGCAGCGTCTTATATGCACAGATATGGGGACGGCTCCTTTGCCGCAAAGACATCACGGCAGGGACACGCGACGGAAATCCCGGCACGGCAAACGCTTTTATGGAGGGCGGTTTCCTCTGCGGCATGCTCACCTTAACCTGCGACCTCGGCAAAGGCTTTGTGCCCGTATGGCTGTTTCTGCGCCAGACAGACTGCACGGATTTTGCCCTCGCGTTCGTGCTTGCCGCACCGGTACTGGGTCATATTTACTCGCTGTTCCATCACTTCCAGGGCGGAAAGGGCATTGCCACATCTTTCGGCTGTCTGCTGGGGCTTTATCCATCCCTTGGCTGCGCGATGATACTAGCCGCGTGCTTTATCGTATTCTCCACAGTCCTTGTGGTCTCACCACATTATTACCGGACGCTGGCGTCTTACCTTGCTGCTGCAGCCATTACCTTGCTGACGGTAAAAACCTCCGCCATCCGCTGGGGAATGCTGCTGATTTCCGGTACTGTCTCTTTCAAACTTTTAAACTGTGATGAAAAAAACGAACGGTGTAAGGTAAAATTATTATGAATATTCTGATTCTGTCCTGCGATATCGGAGCCGGGCATAACACAACCGGACTTGCGGTTTTAGAAGAATTAAAGCGCAGAGGGCACTGCGCAGAAATGAAAGACCCTTTTCAGCTGTCCCATAGCCTGATAGCCAGAAATATTGGCTCTTTCTATGTGAAATTAGTGCAGAAATTCCCCCATCTTTTCGGCATTGCCTACCATCTCGGCATGATAGTGACAAAGCTGCCTTTTTTATCTCCTGTTTACCACGCAAACGGACTGATGGCAAAACATCTGGAACGCTATCTGCTTGCGCATCCGGCAGACGTGGTGGTCGCGCCGCATCTGTACCCCGCCGAGATGCTGACTTACATGAAACGCCATAATATGCCCTGTCCAAAGCTTGTGTTTATCGCTACCGATTATGCCTGCATCCCCTTTACCGAGGAGACCGACTGCGACTACTACGTGATCCCGCATAAATCGCTGCAGAACTCTTTCACAGCGCGCGGCATACCTGCAGAAAAATTATTGCCTTTTGGCATCCCCATACGCAGCGCATTCCGCTGCAATATAACGAAAAAAGAAGCCCGCAGACAGCTTGGGCTCCCCTTGGATACCGTCTGCTACCTGGTGGTGGGAGGTAGTATGGGCGCCGGGAAAGTAAAGCAGATTGTATCTTACCTTGCCGCGCACCGCAGGAACGAAGAACATATCGTTGTCATTTGCGGGAACAATGCCGCGCTGCAGAAATCCCTGCAAAGCCGTTATCTCTTCACGCCTGGCATTTCCATCCTTGGAGCAACGAATCAGATGGGGCTGTATATGCGCGCCTGCGACCTTCTGTACTCCAAGCCCGGAGGGCTTTCCTCCACGGAGGCTGCCGTCACCGGCATTCCCCTGGTACACACCACGCCTATCCCGGGATGCGAGACTATCAACCGCGCCTTCTTCCAGAAACATGGAATGTCCCTGTCCGCCAAAGATGCCAGACATCAGGCTGCGCTTGGGCTGAGGCTAATGAAAAACCCTAAGGCCATGCACTATATGCGAAAACAGCAGGCTGCTTTTACCACCAGAAATTCTGTGGGGAAAATATGCGATTTCATAGAAAAGTTAGGAATTGATGAAATGAAAGAATAAGCAGATTCCCAGGATTCTGTAAGGGGCTGTTCCAGAAATCACATTTTCGGAACAGCCCCTTATCATTTTCTACAATTCAACATTCGATTCTTCTACATAATTCTGTTTGACATACTCTTTTATGTCATACTCTTTGTCCAGGTTGCCAATTTTCACGAGGAATGAAATGGTATCCTGCAGGTTTATGACGTCATCATCGGAAATCTTTACCGTATATTCATACTTAGCTGTGACATCCGATAACAGCTCAGGATCGATAGAGAGCGCTTCTGAGACTTTCTTTTTTGTCTCATCGTCCAAATTCTCAAGTTCTGCAACACCTCTTGCGTACTGCTCGATAAGCGTATGGATGACTTCCGGGTTATTCTGTGCATATTCTGCCCTGGCAATAATCGGATTCACGCCCAACAGCCCGCAATCTGTACCCTCGCTGATAATTTTTGCCGTGCCGTCCGCAACCAGCCTGGTTACGTTCGGTTCCCAGATTGCAACTGCATCCACAGCGCCTGTGGAGAGCACGGTCGCGGCATCGCCAGTGGAAATATTGACCAGTTCTACATCTGAATTGATGTCCAGATTATTCTGCGCCAGCAATTTATCAATCAGGTTATGTCCGGTGGAACCGATGGTGACCCCAATCTTCTTGCCCTTAAGGTCAACTGCGGAAGCTATCTCAGAATCAGCGCTTACCAGCATGGCATAGGATTGCGCCCCATCTGCTGCTGTAGCAATAATCTCATTTTTCTGTCCTGCTGCAATCGAAGAAACCGCAGGCACGTCTCCCATCACGCCAATGTCCGAGCTGCCGGAAGCCAGCGATTCATTCATAGGCGGACCGGACTCAAATTCATTCCAGTTTACTGTCACGCCCTGTTCCTTAAGCGCTTCCTCAATCCAGCCCTTTTCACGCGCCACATACAGAGGGACAAATGCCGCCGAAGGCTGGATAGCAATATTCACAACTTTGCCGCCCTCCCCACTGTCAGAAGAAGCCTGCTCCCCATCCTTTGCCCCGCAGCCAGCCAGCATGGTGGCTCCCAGAACGACTGCCAGTAAACCTGATAATAAACGTGTCTTTTTCATGATATCTTTCTCCTTTTTGTTTATGCACATTTCCTGTTATCGCTTTGATGGAAACTCTGCCCTCAGGCATTGCTTTCATCAAAAAATTCATTGTATATAATTTTTCTTATTTCCACAAATTCATAAGAGTTACGGTCCCGATGCCCGGTAAGCTCCACTGGAACGATACGCTTAATTTTACCAGGCCTTTCCGACA
>CANOHX010000097.1 GCA_947565885.1 uncultured Lachnospiraceae bacterium | reverse complement strand
CACTCCACGGAGCTGTTTCCAATAAGGGCAATGTGCTTGCCTCCAAATCCTTCTGCCAGCAAACCTTTTCTGACAGCCACTACATTTTCCATCAGTTCTTTGTAGCTTCTCTCAAAAATTTCTTTTTTCTGCAGCCATTTTACCGCCTTAATGTCCGCAAATTTTTCCACACTGCTTTCTAAGACATCACGAATAAGCATTCCCATAATTTACGCCTCCTGTTGTAATTTTTCCATCATTTCCAGTGCCTCTTCAATCGTAAGTACCTTTAATACATCTTCCTCCTCAAGCTCTACATCAAAAGTATCCTCAAGCTCTCCCAGAAAAGACATGAAATCAAGGGAACTGAAACCCAAATCTTCCCTAAATCTCATATCATTCTTCATATCCTCCGGCTTTACCTCACAGTATTGTGCCACAATTGTTTTAAACTGCATTTCGTTTGTCATCATTCATCCTCCTAAATATTATTGTCTGCATAAAATATCTCTTGCTGCTCATTCCATGATTTACACTTGCGCCATAATCTCGCCGATTGTCATATCCGGCTCTGCAATTCCTTTGAAAAGGATGCGCATCATATAATAATATAAAAGTTCCATATCATGCTCTTGTAAATGAGCGGTCTGATAATGGTAAGAGAAGTTCATCCCTCCATACTCTGTATGCGATACGGTCAAATACATTTTCTTGGTGGCAGCGCCGTTAGCAAACCATTTGGAATGCTGTGGAATCTGCTCCAAATGCGGGTTATCCATCTTTACTGGCAGAGGCTGGTACGTGAGGTAGCAGCTCTCATATGCAGTATGCTCCGGCGTATGGTAACGCTTCCTTATTTCATCCATAATCAGCGCTGGATCATAATTGCTGTGCATGTAAATTCGGTTCTGTACATTCTGAATCTCATATGCCGCTGCCATAAATTCCATATCTGCGGGAATCACAGTCCTGCAAGGGAACATGATTGTCCTGCTGCCGCCGGATGTCCACTCGTCATGCGTGGAACGTCGTGAAATGAAATTCTGTATCGTGATATCTTCCTGCCCATCATTTACTTTAGAAAGATAAGTACGGATTCCCAAAAGCAAAAGATTCGTCATCGAAAGCTGGTGGTTCATGCAAAAAGCAATCAGATTCTTCGTCGGCTCCGGCTCCAGGTAATAATCTTTTACCTCCACAAACAAATCTTTCAGTTCTATGTCTGCTGCGCGTAAATTTTTATTTCCATGCCTCTCTCTTGCCTCTTCAAGAACGGAGAGCCCCTGAATATCAGAATAAAGCGGCTCTCCCAAAGCATCCAGCTGATCGTCCCAAAACTTCTTGTCCTTGGCAAGACGTTTCTCGTTATTAGCTTTCTTCAAATCTTTTTCCAGCACCATCTCGAAATCCGCCAAATCCTTGGGAAATTCTGAACCAAACCGATAATGCGTATATAACTGCATCAAATCATTTATCATTACCACCAGTCCGCAGGAATCAATCAGCCTGTGGTCCATATGGATAAAGAAGCCATTAAATCCTTCTGGAAGTTTGACCATTGTCACATCACATAAAGGAATATCATCCCCATCAAACGTCTCATATGCCCACTGCTGCATCAGGTTATCTGCCTCTCCCATGCTCATGCCCGATAAATCTTTGAGCGGAATATCCCTGGTTTCTTTTTCGACAATGTATTGTTTTACCTGTCCTTTCTCATCGGGCTTCGTGAAGCGGACCCTCATACACCCATAACGCGCAAATTCCAATTGGATACATTTCTTCAACAACCCAAAATCCAAAGCTGCTTTTAATGAAGCGACAACGCTGACGCCTGACACCTGCTGTGTTTTGTAATCCTGAATCCAGTTATGGTGCATTTTCTGTGCCGCTGTCAACGGATAATAATCTCTCATGTGAAACCCTCCTTTTCCTTCCGTCTTCTGAGAAACTACCACATTTCACATTTAAATTCTACCCCCCCAGAGAGTTAGCATACACTTTATCTGAAATTGACCGAGACTTTCCAGATATCGGAAAATGTTATTTTTCCTAATAAGAGAACAAAGTGGGCAGTCGCTTTAGCGAGACAAGGTCTTCACTAATAAGATAAAAAAATAGACGTCCTGCCAGGGCGACTATTTTTTATCTTATTAGTACAAATTGGTAACTCTATAAACCTTATCAAATATGGTACTCTGCATATAGCTTCTTCCTGTATTCTCCATCTTTCATACTTTGTCGAATATCATCCAACCGGTCTTCATGAAGAAGTTTTTCGTACAATAAATTAAGACGTTCCTCCCCTTGTTCTATTCCTTGTTCTATCCCTTGTTCTATCCCTTGTTCTATCCCTTTCTCCATTCCTCTCTCCATTGCAATCTCCATTATATTCATCTGAACTGCCTCCCATTCTTCACTTTCTTTTACCTCTGTTACAATCCTGTCCAATTCCTCTATCCTTTTATCCTTTACTATAATCTCGGGATTATCCAAATGACTCTCCCGCATATATTGTAACAAACTTATCAGCTCTTGAGAACCATTTTTACTGGTCATATTTAAAAATATTTTGGTAGTCCCATCTTCCAGATGCAGACCCGGAATTTCTTCGCACTGTTCTGCAAAAGTGTATTTTGCCAAATCTCTTTTCCAAATATCCTCCTGGGTAATGAATATAATTATAGACGATGGCAGCTGCCTGTACCTTGTTCCCTGCCCGGAGCTTAAAACAGGAGTATCCAGCATACCCTGATAAAATCTGGCACGTTTAGGAATATTATCTCCACTGCTGTCATTCTGCATCTCCATATCAAATAGCCTATTTTTCTTATCTTTCGCCCAAGCATCCAAACGTATCGCTCGCTTCCCAAATTTATTTAATACTACCTGTTCCACTTTCACCTCATCCAGTTCAAGTCCAGGTTCTCCTAAGATGATGCTCAATGTACATTCATAAGCTCGCTTATTTTTCATGACGGACAGAAACAACGCAAAGTCACTTAAATTAAGCTGATACTCCTCAGGAATCATTTTCCTTAATATTTCCTTTTTGTCTTTTTCCATAGACGTCCTCCTCATTATTAAATTTTGATGTAAGCGAAATTTCTTGCGAGACTGCCGCATAGAATCAGGATTATACCTGTCAGATTTGAATAAGAAATCTTGCCTGTATTTATACTAACACACATCACGATATCTGTAAAGAAAAGGCATTTATGAAAATTGGAAAAAATTGGAACCCTTCTTCTCCAACTTCCACAAACACCTTATATAATGTCATCCATTCAACAGCGGTATTACAAAATCAAATATCAATGCCAGCACGGCTAATTGCTAAAAGAAATAAAACAAAACACTAATCATACTTTTCAAAAAACTCCAACACCTTACCCTTATATACCTCCGGCTCTTCATAGGCGCTGCACAGATGTCTTGCCTCTGACATCACCACAAGCTCCTTGGGCGCCCGGCACAGGGAATAATTATATATCGTGTTCCCTGGATCTACATAGGTATCCTTGGCACCATGGAAAAACAGAATCGGCCTCCGATTTTCTTTCAACGCTTCTGCCGTATCTGCTTCCTTCATCCGAAAGCCTGCAAAGAGCGCACAGAATAAATTAAGCCGAAACAACAGCAGACCGACCCAATGCAGATGGAACCAATTTGCCGCCATATCCTGCACCTGACCTTTCATGGAACGGAAGCCGCAGTCAGAAATCAGTCCCCTGACCTCGCGTGGAAGCCTGAGCCCTGATGCCATAAGCACAGATGCCGCCCCCATAGATTCCCCATAGAGATATATTGGAAGTTTATGTTTATTACGCCTGGAAATATAGTATGCCCACCGCTGCACATCATACCGTTCTTTCGCTCCAAAAGTAATATATTCCCCCTCACTCTGCCCACAGCATCTCTGGTCTATAAAGAGCAGATGGCAGTGGTTTTCATGAAGGAACCGGGCCATATACGCAAAATCCCCAAAGCCGCTGCCTTTATAGCCATGGCTCAGAATGACAAACCGTTTCGCATTCTCTGCCGGCAGATAAGATGCATGCAGCAGCAGCCCATCCCTGCTTCGGATATAACTTTCCTCCATCTCCTGCTGTGCGCACCATTGCTTGCCCTCCTCATACTCTTTCTCAAATTTATGCCTGGGATGATTTACCTTCGTGTGGGACAGCTGGAACCACTTCTTCTTGGCAAGCCTTTTATTTCCCTTACAATATACTATCATTTTAAAGAAAGACCAGCCGAATGCCATGAACACGGAAAACCCAGCAACGGCTGCTGCAAATATTTTAATTACTTTATTTCTCATAACTTGATAATCGACCTCTTTTTTCTTTAAATATTTTCACATAACGATTCTATTATAATCTTCTTCTTGAGAAAAATCAATTTTTTGTTGACTTTAAACAGCTTTAGGTGTACACTGTCTTTAACAGAAACAAAAAGTATTAACAGTAATTATAAAAAGTATTTTACATGATATCCGAAGGAGTGATCATATGTCGACTTTAGCTTTGAAAAATGTAACCTACACATACAAAAACGCACAGAGATCTGCTGTTTCTGACGTCTCCTGCATTTTTGAGGAAGGAAATGTCTATGCCATCGTGGGGCCCTCCGGCTCCGGAAAATCTACGCTGCTCTCCCTGCTCGCCGGGCTGGATCTGCCCACGGAGGGCGAGGTTGCTTTCGATGGAAACAGCTTGGCACAGCTAAACCTTGACCGCTATCGGCGTGAAAGCATTTCCATGATTTTTCAGGCATTCCACCTGTTCCCACTGATGACAGTCATGGAGAATGTCTGTTTCCCCATGGAACTTTGCGGGGTAACGCCCAAGGATGCCAAACCGCGGGCAGCCGCACTGCTGGAAGGAGTCGGCATCACAGAAGATCAGATGGGACGTTTCCCCTCCAAGCTGTCAGGCGGAGAACGGCAGCGCGTGGCAATTGCCAGAAGCCTTGCTTCCAATGCCAAAATTATCCTCGGCGATGAACCGACCGGCAACCTAGACGGCGCAAACACACAGAATATCATTGAAATATTATGCAGCCTCGCACACGATAAAGGATATTGTGTCATTATCGTCACACATGACATGGAAGTAGCCGAAGCGGCTGACATGGCTCTCAAAATGAGGGACGGCGAATTGCGCGAAATCTAACAATAATCTGAGAAATAAGGCTGTCACAATAAGAGAAAACATCCATCTTCCTATGACAGCCTTTCATCATTTAATCTTGAAACAACGGCGTAGACAAATACCTGTCCCCTGAATCTGGCAGGAGCGCCACAATCACCTTTCCTGCATTTTCCGCTCTGCCTGCCAGGATAGCTGCCGCTTTTAAGGCTGCGCCGGAGGAGATGCCTACGAGGATCCCTTCACTCACTGCAAATGCTTTGCCCTCCGCAAACGCGTCTTCATTTTCAATTGTAATAATCTCATCGTAAATTTCTGTATTTAAGACTTCCGGCACAAAACCTGCCCCAATGCCCTGAATCTTATGGGCGCCGGAAACCCCTTCGGAAAGCACCGGACTTGTCGCCGGCTCTACTGCCACAATCTTTACATCAGGATTCTTCTCTTTCAGATATTCCCCTACACCGGTAATTGTCCCACCAGTGCCTACCCCGGCAACAAATATGTCTAGTTTGCCATCCGTCTGCTCCCAAATTTCCGGTCCTGTCGTCTTCTTATGGACCGCAGGATTTGCCGGATTTACAAATTGCCCTAATATCACAGAACCTTCCAGCTCACCTTCCAGCTCCTTCGCTTTGGCAATGGCTCCTTTCATGCCTTCTGCGCCATCTGTCAGAACCAGTTCTGCGCCGTATGCCTTAAGAAGAGTTCTTCTTTCCACACTCATGGTATCCGGCAATGTCAGAATTGTCCGGTAGCCCTTTGCCGCCGCAACCGCCGCCAGGCCGATTCCGGTATTGCCGCTTGTAGGCTCTATAATCGTTGCGCCCTCTCTTAAGATACCTTTCTGCTCCGCATCCTCAATCATCGCCAGGGCAACTCTGTCTTTTACGGAACCCGCCGGATTTAAATACTCCAGCTTTGCAAGGACAGTGGCATTTGTAATGCCCGCTTTCTTAACATATCCATTCAGTTTCAGGATTGGCGTGCTGCCAATCAGTTCCAATGCGCTTTCTTTTATTTGTCCCATAACAATCTACGCTCCTTTCAGGCTTTAATACATATCTAAATTATAGGTTAATAGGTTTATTGTATTAGATTATACGCGCACATACACACAATGTCAATATCATATCTTCCTCTCAAACACATATTTTATGTCTGTTGATAAATCTTCCCGAAATGCATATCCTAACCTGCCAAAATCTTTCATCTCCAGAGGGTTTTCAATCTGCCGCTCCGCCATGAAACGCACCATCTCCCCTCTTGCCATCTTGGCGTAAGTGCCTTTTGTCACCAGTTTTCCATGAGATTCCTCACAAAAAACAATGATGATATACTTATCAGCCGTCGCCAGATACTTCTCAATGCACTTTGCATACTCTTTGGAAGCAAGATTGACAATGATGCCGCTCTCATCTTTCACGGCCTGATAAAGACGGTCTCCCCACAGGCTATACAAGTCCTTATGCCCATTTACCGCAGCTTTCGCCTGCATCTCCAAACGGTAAGGAACCACCCCATCCATAGGTTTTAGAATACCATAAAACCCAGATAAAATCCTTAAATGTTCCTGCACATAATCAAATTGGGCATCCTCAAATACCACAGGAGCCATGTACTGATAGGCAATCCCTTCATAGGACAGGAGCGCCGGCGTAAGCCTGCTATATAAGTCCATATGCTCCAAACGTTCAAAATTCTGCACTGCAATCTTATCATTGCATTTCCACAGCTTCTGTAGGCTTTCCCGAGACTGCCCCCGCAGCCACGAAAGGATTTCTTCTGCCTGACTGATATATATGGGCAGTCCCTGTGGCGAAAGGGTATCCAAATCTTCATTCATTCTTTTGGCTGGCGAAAGAATTATCCGCATGGCATATCCCTCCTTCTGGCAACATAACACTCCCCACTGATGTAAGGCAAATTAACTTCACCGCATGGGCGTGCCAACTTCAATCAGGTTCCCATCCGGGTCGTAAAAACGAATTACTCTCTGTCCCCAAGAGTGTTCCATCAGACGATTTACATACTGAATCGGTTCCTGGTAGTTCTCAAGCTTTTTGGCAAAAGCTTCAATATCTTCCTCTTCAAAATACAGCTCACTGGCATTATTTTCTGCAACAATTTCCCGCTCAATGAACTTCTCCCATATTTTCCTATCCTGTAGGACAAGCCCTTCCGTCATAATGACATTTCCATCATTGTCAAGGATAACCTGCAGACCGAATAATTCTTTATAGAAAGCGATGGACTTATTTATGTCTTTCACTACAATTAAAATATTTTTTAGTTTCATTTTGGCTCCTCTGCTCTGAAATAGTATACGATTACATATCTGCTGCTTATCATTGCAGCCGGTTTTTACATGCAATCAGGTGTTCCCGAAGTTCATCCACATAGTCCCCCCATCTTTCATGTTCCGAAACTATCTCAACAATTTTATTCAATATTAATTCTTCGCTCTTTCCCATTCTCTCCACCAATTTATCCAACCACTGATGGCTATCCGATACCGCTTTTAACTGCTTCGCAATCTCTATAAGTTCATTGCCTCCGTTCATTTCTACCAGCATATCGAAAATATATTTCTCAGGTGCTGTCTTTTCCGGCAGCCGAAGCTGATGGAGCAGCTTGACAGCTTTATCTACTTTATCATCATGCTCCTTTTCTGTTCCAGATAAAACTTTATTAATTGCTTTTCTTTTATCGTTTTCATTCCTATAAACATCTCCATCTAACAGAAAAAAATCCCCACTGATATCTTTCTCCTGCAAAATAAAACTTGCAGACAAAACGATTAAATTGTAGGCAGCTCCCAGCTTCATTACCTTAACATACCTGGATAATCCCAAAGAATCTGCAACAATGTTTACAATGGTTTCCGCCAAAATATCTTCCACATAAATTTTTATTGGCTGCTCCACATCATCGCTTAATTCATATACGATATCCGGTGTTATCCTATTGTATACCATTGTCTTTTCTTTCAATGGCTGCAGATACCGAATATCCACCAACTCCTGAAGCCTATTCATCTCCATGGAATGCGTTGTAAAGATAATCTGAAGCTTTCTTTTTTCTTTGTTTTGTGATAATTTAACTGATCATAATTCTTGTTTAATACATACGCCGCTGCCCGGATTATTTTATCAGCATTTCTTTCCTTCGCCAAACTTGTCTTATAATCAATATAGGATGTCTGGCTCTCTTTCTCTATTTCCGGCACACACGTTTCAATTCCTATAAAATAAGTGTCCCTCTGCGGCCTGTCCGCATATCGCGCCCATCTGTCTTTATTTTTCCGGTATTCTTTTTTATTTTCTTTTTGCATATTTTCGTCAAAATAAGTAATAGAAAATTTGCTGTTTTTCCAGCTGGAATCCGGAGTAGGTGTAAAGAAAAATGAAAATTTATAATTTTCTTTCGATTCATAAGGCTTAAATACACATGCCAATGCATGTAAAATTGTCGACTTTCCCGCTCCGTTCACTCCCATGATCGCTGTTAAATTTTTGTCAAAAGAAATATCAGCATTTTTTATGCCCTTTAAATTGTCTATATGAATGCTGTTTAATTTTATCTTTGGAATAATTTTATGCTCTGATTTAGTGATTGTATTTTTTACTTTTTTAACCGGCTTCTCACTTACAGTAATAAGTTCCGTATTTTCATCACTTGACTGTGCAAAATCAACGCCCATTAAATACGCTTTTAAAACAGAGGCAATTTTATTTACAACAAATACATTGGAAGCAAATGCAATCTTCCTATACGTGTCATACTTATTCTTACAATTATTAAAATTATACCCGGAAAATCCCTTTAAACGAGCATATTCATTATGCGTAAACCTTCTCCGCCCCCAAGCATCCGCAATAAACATGTCTTTAAATTTTCCTATGTGGATAAAGTCTGTTTCCTCCAAATCCCTGCCTTTTTTCAAATAATATTTTCCTTCTTCTAATGCTATATCTGACGTGATCGGTACCTTTCTATACCATTCAGCGATTTCCTCTGCTTTCTCTTGATACATCAGACGTTCATCTTGCATTTCTTGAGGAAAGTAAAACTCATCATGATACAAATCATTGCGTATTCCCACCATATATGCCTGTCTTCCGTTTATAGGAAACCCCGCATAATCTGCCTCTTCCACTATCTGATATATAATGGCATAATTGCGAAATGCTTCCTGTCTTAATATTTCAGAATTATCTTTTTTCGACTTTTTTCACAAATATTATACATAAAACACACACGAAACTCAAGTCTTACATATTCCTCAAAATATATCAACGCTTGTAAATCCCCCTCTATCCTGCTACAATATTCTGCAAACAATCACGATTAATAATCCCACCCCGGAGGTAACTGCAAATGAAAACAATTATCATCACCGAAGACGACAAAGCCCTGAACAATGGTATCTGCATGGCATTGCAATCCCCCGAATTCACTTTCCTGCCATGCGAAACAATCCAAGAAACAAAGGAAATGCTGCGGCAGCATATCTGCGATTTGATGATATTGGACATCAACCTGCCTGATGGAAATGGCTTGGATTTCTTAAGGGAACTCCGTCAAACCTCCTCCATGCCAGTCATTTTGCTTACCGCCAACGATATGGAAACAGACATTGTGGCAGGACTGGAATCCGGCGCTGACGATTATGTGACAAAGCCTTTCAGTCTCGCCGTGCTGCGGGCGAGAGTCAATGCCCGGCTGCGGGCAAAAGAGGCACAGGCAAACAAGGCTATCCAGATAGATGATTTTTGCTTTGACTTTTCCGATATGAAATTTTATAAGGAAGACCAGGAAATTGAACTCAGCAAGACGGAGCAAAAGCTTCTGAAGCTTCTGGTGAGCAATCCCCAAATTACCCTGGAGAGAAGCTTGCTGGTGGACCGGATTTGGACAGACGGTGCAGAGTACGTGGATGAAAATGCACTTTCTGTAACCGTCAAAAGATTGCGGGACAAATTAGAAACAAATCCTGCCAAACCGCAATATATCAAGACCGTATATGGCATCGGCTATGTATGGGCGGTAAAATAATTATGGAGAGATGAAATCATATGACGAAACTGGAAATTCTTTTTTGCATGGCGGCTCTGCTTATATGCCTTCTGTCTGCACTTTGGGTACTTTATACCAAATACCGGCTACGCAAAACGATGGAACATATGGCTCAGATGATTGACGCAGCCGCGATGGGAACTTTCTGCGAAGATGTCTACGATGAGAGTTTGCTCTCTTCCATTGAGACAAAATTGGCGCATTATCTTGCCGCCTCAAAAATTTCCGCACAGCAGGTATCTAACGAAAAAGAAAACATCAAGAAACTGATAGCCGATATCTCGCATCAGACAAAGACCCCGATTGCCAATATTTTGCTCTACTCTCAGCTGCTTTGCGAAAAAAATCTGCCCGAAGAAAGCCAAACCTGTGCAG
>CANOHX010000096.1 GCA_947565885.1 uncultured Lachnospiraceae bacterium | reverse complement strand
GCGTGCAGTTAGATTTGTTGTATTTCTAACTTACACACTTTATTTTACACTCCCCAGTTCCAACAGATAATGCTCTATCAACTGTAGAGATTTTTTCAATATTCGTAGGTTTGCAATGAGGACATTTGGGTTTTGCATCTTCCGTTATTTTATGAAACTCTTCGCGTTGAATTACTTGCCTTTGATATGCTTTTCTATCTGTTCGATAAAGTTTACAATCACTTTTTATTGTTTCATTGCTTTTACATGTTGATTATAAAAAATAAGATTGCGTGGAAAAAATGGACATTATGTACCAATTTTGCTATAATGAATCAAAAACCAATGTATTTTTTATTGTCTGCAAGGCGGTTTTACAAAATCGTGATACGCAACCCATATTTAAATTATGGGGTCAGCCAGATTTCTAAATATTATACTAAAATATATGCTTTTGGGTAATGGGAAGGAGGTTGCATAGATGGGGTTAGATTTGCAGATATTGGATATGGCAGGTGCAACGCCAGACCATTCCACTGTCATAACAAACTTTGTCAATATGGTATATAATCAATTGAAAGACAGCACTTGCAGGGTATATCCTGACAATGTGCAATATAAATGGAAAATGCAAGATGGCAGTGAAAAAACAGTAATTCCAGATTCCTCTATTAACTGCCAGATTAAGAGCCGAAAAGGGAATAGTTTTATAAATGCGCCTCAATTTGTGTTGGAAGTGTTATCTCCGTCAACTGCGAAATATGACAGGACAGAAAAAAAAGAAACTTATAGGGCAGAAGAAATACCGGAATACTGGATAATCGATATGCAGAAACAAGTGGTAGAAATATATGACCTTGATTATGAGAATGGTGAGCCTAAATACTATCTTATTGATACTGTTACAAACAGCAACAAGGACGGCTTGCATTTGATTCATTTTCCGCATATAAGAATTGATTTTGACCAATTGTTTGATGGATTGGAATAGATGTAGTGAGAAATATTGAAAAAGAGCAGTGGCGGCTGTGTTTCAAACCGCCACCATTTTTTAATCTTCCGAGGCAATGATGATGTCAAACAGTCTGGCATTTTCATTGCAATATGTGTTGTGTAAATTTTAAATATATAATAATACCAGAAAAACATATCCGCTTGTTAAAGCGATGTTGCTGTTATTGTTTACCCGAATACTTACAGAAGTACGCGAAGCCTCTGTTATATAGGTATCAATGCTCGGATATCCATGAAAATTAATGTATGGGATGGAAGCAATCAAGGTGTGGTTTGCGTCTAGTTCGGTGTTGACGGTTATAACTGTAAAACCGCCAGCGGCAATCCCACTAATGGATTTGGAAAATGTCTTGCACTTTAATGCCCCATCTAACAATGGTTTTCCATTAAGGGTAAGCGCATTGCTGTTTGTGTTGGATGTGACAAAATTTATGTTTTTTGCTTTTATTTCCAAGTTATCATCTGTAGGCTCGGAAATATGAACATAGTCTCCATCTCCGATATTGATTACAGAGCCATAATTGCTGCTGGATTTTTTTATCCTGACATTTCCCTGGAGCGTAGTTTCCCCAGTGACCGTCAATGCTCCGTTAACCGTGCCGCCCGTATTTTTCAGGTAAGTGGAAGTGATGTTATTTCCATTGCCGTCTTTTGAAGCTTTTACAGCTTCTCCTACTTTGGCATTTTCAGCAGCTTGCCAATGTACCGTACCGCCTTCTGTAAAAGAATCTATACCGAGTAAATACTGTAAATTTGCAGATGCTGTGGTAGAACTGTCGAGAGCCATTCCGCCGTATACATTGAGTTTTCCGGTTACGGTATCACCCGTCTTTTTTACAAGGGATTCCAACGTAAACGGTCCGGATATGTCTTTTTGAGCAAGGATTTCTCTGCCAGCAGCAGTTTCCGGGACTTCCAGAGGGACAATTGTTTTCCATCGTTCCTTGTGATTGATATCCCCAGTTGCATCTTTGATGGTAATCGTCGTGCCATTAGCATAAGTTCCGCTGTAATATACCTCCAGATAATACTTTAATTCTGCAGCAACCCACACAAGACGTATTTTTTTGAAAATGATATTTCCGCTGTTTACAACGTTTATGAAACGCATGCCGCCATCGCTTCCTACAAGCTGTGTTTCATGGAATTCAGGCGCAGGGGAATTGTATCCTCTCTTTATGCTGATATAGCATGAAACAAAAGAATTGACATTATATCCGCCGGCGCTGTCAACTTTGTGTTCTGCCACCCTGCGCCAGGAGCTTCCGGCGGAAAAGTATGAGAATTTGATGGAGGCAAAATCTGGTACAAAGTGCTCATTTATGTATTCGCTGGTGGGGGAACCGATATTGGCTGGCGTGATGTTTACATTCCCCTTGCGGTAACTGCTTTCGGCATTTCCTTTAATGCCGGTTACCGGGCTTCCCGCCAGCACATCCCATTTGCCGCTGGCAGTCTTATAAATATTTGAGCCGGCGGGGATGGTCAGGCCGGAACCTTCCATAAAATCGCCAGTTGTGGTGAACTGGTCGGAGATGTTGTACATACCGCCTTCTGTGACTGTTGATAATGATGGAAGGTTTGCGAAAGTTATGGTGCCCAATGGACGCAATGCACCGGAAAAACCAGAGGAGATGGATTCTGCCTGTCGGCAGAAGCTTTCAGACAATGCTGCAGAATTGGCGGCATTTGTTTCTGATGCAGCCGCGTTACCTGCCTGAATTCCTGCTTGCTCACAATAATGTTTTGCACAGTCTTCGTTTTCATAAGGCCTTTCTTCTAAGCCGGTATCGCCGACTGCGTAGCTTTTGGAGAGCAATGCTGAATTGGCGGCATTCGTCTCAGAAGTTTTGGCATTTGTTTCAGAAGCTTTTGCATTCGTTTCAGAAGTTTTGGCATTATTCTCAGAAGAATGGGCATTGTTTTCGGAGTATTTTGCAGCGTCCGCGCTGCCTTGGGCAGATTTCATTACATTGTCATAAGTTTTGTTTGCCGCTATCAGGGCAGCGCATAATGCATCGAAGTCATCGGAAGAGGTGATGATGTCATTCTGGTAGGAACTGGCAACGACATTGACGTACAGGTTCATAGTTGCAAAAACAGTCTCGTCTTCCGTTCCTATGAACACAAGTTCGGCGGTTGCGCTGCCAGCAGAAAGGCAGGCTTTTTCCGGTATGGAAATATCTACGCTGCCGTCATCCCTGATGTCGCCGTTTGTAAGAATGTGTTTCTTGTCTGGCGTTTCCATCTTAAAATAGCAGCGCAGCAGCTGTTTGCTTGCCTGAAACGGTTCACCTTTGTTTGTCAGATTCACATGCAGCTGCCAGCTGTCTTTGGTGTATTGTTTTATATTGATAGTTTTGATTTGGTTAATTGTGATGTCTAGAGTAATTTCTTGTGTAAAAATCATAATGTCTCCTTTCATGTGATAAATTATAAGTTCCGTGATGGGCAGGGCAGCAGTGTGGGTTTTCCTGTCCTATGCAATTTAGAAAGCCCACAAATGAAAAATGAGGGCTTTTGCTTTCATCATTTCAGTCCCAGCAAAGTCCTCCAGGTATTTTTCCCGGCAGTGAGTTCGCCGTCTGAAATACAGCCGTTTGCTTTCTGGTAGGCTCTGACGGCGGCATCAAATTTGGTCCCGGCAATCCCATCGACAGTTCCGCAGTTGTACCCTAGAACGTTGAGGTATTTCTGGATAAATTTTACGATGGGATGTTTGCGGTTTACGGTTTTGGAGACAGTGATGGTTTTGGACAATGTTTCTGGTCCGGCAATGCCGTCCGTTTTTGCGCCGGTTACCGACTGGACATCCCGGATGAATTGTTTTTTGGTATATGCAGAATTTGTTTCAGTGGCAGGGTTTTGGTCCGGCAAGCCGTCATAAGCGGGCCTGCCGTAACCGAGGATTCTACTGTAGGAAATACCATAACTTTTTTTGGCTACGCCACCGCCGTTATCAATCACATAGCTGCCGCCGGAAGTGTTTCCTTCGATAGTATAAATTCTGCCCTGTGAGACGTCAGTGATGATGCCGATATGGTTAGCCCCCGCGTGGCGTGTCCCTTTAAAAAATACAATGTCACCAATCTGGGGATTTGCTGTGTGGTATTGTTTTTTGCCAATGAAGTTCTGTCGGATTTCTTCACATGCTGCCGAGAATTTACCGGCGAGCAGTTTCTTTGCTGCCGTCTCCCCATAAGCTTCATTGAAAATCCAGCAGATAAACATAGCGCACCAAAGGTCGGGATTTAAGCCGTACCATTTACCATATTTTGTATAGTTGGCAGAGCCGGCATTTGCAGTTTTGCTTTCCAATTGTGAATTGGATTTTTTCTCTAAATAACCCTCCTCGTTGAGGGCGATACGAATGACTTTATTACGTGTATTTTCCATAGTTGATTCCTCCTGTTTTTGTGGTGGGACAGAGCCATTGCTGGCTCTGTGCTTACGGTTGTTCTGTGTTGTTTTCAATAAACTGTTTAAATAGTTGATGCATTCCGGTACTGCTCAGTCCGCTGATGAGCCCGCTGAGCAGAATTTCCGGCGTGAGTTTCCATCCGCTTATCCAAATGGACAGAAACACGCCAAGACCGGCAACAATTGTGGGTATGTATTTATTATCCACATCGGCAATCCATTTCTTGATGGTGTAGCCGATACAAAGGCAGATGCCAAATACAACCGGCAAGGTAAATTCATTTAAAAATTCCATGATAATGGCCTCCTTTCCCTAATTTTCTGCCAGGATTGTCTGGATGGCGGATTTAATTTCCGGGCGAAAATTTTCCAGCCCTGATAGGTCACAGTTTTCCAATTCTGTTTTTGCTCTTTTGCTGTCGTGGGATAAGGTATAGCCATGTAAAATCATATAAATTTTATAGTGGTTCCTGGTGTCGGTCACTGTCCGCCATGGCTGAAAGCCTTTCTGGGCGAGGCAGGAAGCGCACACATGGTAACCTTTCCCGCAAATTTTGCAGTGAGCGTTATTATTGTTTCCCATAAGCTACCTCCATAAAATGGTCTGTTTATGCAGTTCCCGCACGGAATCCTTGAAACGTCTGCTGAATTCTGCAGACAGAAACAGCATGTCGTCCGATTGGATATAATCTGAGAGATTCGACTGCCCGGCGGGGACATATCTGGCGCCGACTTTCAGTCCTGGAAACAATTTCAGTTCCACGATATGGCTGTTATCGCTGAACTTGTCTTTTACAACCTGACACAGCGAATTGAGGATTTTTGTGGTGTCGCGTATGGTACAGCCGGTGTCCCTGCTGATGATGTTGATAATCTCTTTTTGGCTATAGCATTTTTTTGTTTCCTGCATGGCAATTCCTCCTTCCTTTTAAAATTTAACTTGAACCTGCAGAAAGGGAGTGGCAGAAATAAATTGCCAATCCTATGTAACATTAATTTGTTCCCTGTATGTAGGCTACAAATGGGTCGTTGGTTTCCGAATGTACGGTCTTTTTTGTGATTTTGTATCCAATGCCAAACAGGTAGATGTCGGAGCCGGGTTCCTCCAACTGTAAAACCTCCGTTGCTGATTGGACAATTGCCTGGTTGAAACTCTCGTTCCCGCATAGGAACAAGACTTCTAAGAGCGTGTTTTTAATAGGGGAATTCTCTTTTTCTTCGATGGAGGATAATAGCTGGTAAAAAGTTGAAAACCCAATTGTTTCCTGGTTAATTTCATCTATTAGCTGTTCCCGCAAAATCATTACACGTTGGCTTTTGTCTTCCTTGGATTCCAAAGCGGAGGCATAGATATTTTTCCGGTCTGCCATGTATTTTCCTATCAGGTTATAAATCTTATCAAGCTGTTTGTGGTTTACGCTGGAAGTGCGGAATTTCGTACGGTCTAAAACGGAGACAAATGGCAGCCAGTCTATTTTATAGGGGTTTTTTATTTTAAAACCATTTACGATAGCCTGCAGGTAATCCATCGTGGTATGGTATTTCTGGTAATGTTTTCTGTCTGGGTCATAATAACCTTTCTGTCGGGAGATATGAGAGAAAAAGAGCGGCATTTTCTTTCTGCCTTTTCTGCATTCTCCGTTTTCATCTTCTTCATATTCTCTGAGCAATGGGTCATATTTGCGGCGCAGCTTGTCCAGTTCTTTGCCGTTATCGATGGCAAATTCTTTTTTTGCTTTGTCAATTTCAATTCCTGACATAACGTCTAATTGGCAGATGTCATAGTATAGTTCCCTGATGTCTTCATAACCTGCACCGCGATGCATTTCATCCCACAATAAGGAGTTCAGTTCCTGGGATAAATTGACAATCTCACCAATTTTATTTACCGATATTTTAATGTCCAAATCTGCTTGCTCTTCGGGCGTGTAATATCGTCTGACTTTGCGGGCAGATACGAAGGAGGTTGGTGTTTTGAAGCGCTCATAATTTCTTTTTGCTGCCCGGATAAGGAGTTCATTGTCGGTCAGCAGCACGGTGTCACTGTCGAAATCTGCGCCGGAAAGCCTTTGCAGGACATTTTCGTCGATGGAATTGATACATACAATCTCGTCTGTTAAATGAAAGTAATGGTCAATCATTTCGTTTGCTGCGTTGTGCGGCAGCCATACGTTTCCAATCGTTACATGGGGGCTTCTGCTTGCCAGCAAAGTTTTCCCATATGCAAATCGTGTGCAATGGATATTCCCGATACCGATTTGGCTGTTTCCCTCGAATGTTCCAATGGATTGCTGTAACATTTCCAGAGGATTTCCCAGGAGGGCGGCATAATTGCCGTTAACAAGTACGTGCCCATTTTTGAGGTTTTTATAATATGCACGCAACAGGTCGACCAAGAAATCCTGATAGTATTTTGTTCTCGTGAAGTTATTATTGAGGCACATCAGCCGGTAAACGACGTCATTTTTACTCTGCATGGGTTTGTCGGTGACATGCATATTGTCAATGTCAGGATATTTAATATAAGCCCTTACGACTTCTGGTCGTTTACGCAGCATTTGGGCAAACTCTAACGAGGGCTGCAGAAATTCCTGTGTTTCTTCCTCTGTCATCTGCAGGGTATTTAATAACTGGTAGTGTGTCTGTACCAGCCGGCCGCCGAAGAAAGGAGTTTTCTTATCGTGCTTGACAATTCCGAATTGGGGGTACATATGATTTAGCCAGTTTTCCCAAGTGCCAAATTTCAGGTATTTGATGCTGCTGGGAGTTGTGATAAGTTTAATGTCCTCAATTTTTGCAGCCCTCGTCTTACCGTTCAGCTGTGAGATGTCTGTGATATGGTTATCCTCAAACCATTTTTGGATATTGCAGTGAAAGCAGCAGGATTTAAACATCAGGTTGCGTAAGAGCAGCATTCCATATCCGGCATACTTCCCGAAAACGGAGGTGTCCATGAGCGATTGTCCATCCCAGATGGAATTTGTAATTTCACGGTTTTCTTCTGCTGTTTTCAGCCAGCCATTCTCATCGTAGGTGGCTATCACATCTTCCCGGAAAACACTGTTGTGGTCTTCAATCAGCAGAATATTTTCCGGTTTGATGGTGACGGTATCAATAATGCTGCTCGAGGGCAGGGCAATATATCCCTCGTAGGCTGCCAGATCAATTTCCTGCCCTTTTTCGATGGTAAGCCCGCCAGAACTGAATTTTAAGAGCGGTTCAAGCAAGTCTTCCCTGATAAAGAGGCATTTTCCGATTCGGGCGGAGCCGGCAGATCTTTTCATGCGGCGATAATGGATGCCGTTGCAGGTAAAGCCGGTTTTATATAGTTCTTGTCGCAGCTGTGTGCGGGTTTTCAAGGTTTTTGGCTCGCCTTGTTTCAGATATTGCAGCTGAATTTCTTTGAGGGTATTTTTCTGCCTTTTATCCCTGATTTCAACTTTTCCATAGGAAAAAGGGGTGGGGACGTCTGCCGGGCAGCTTATTTTTTCATTAAGCCGGATGCCGATGATATCGCCGTCTGTGTTTCGGGCAATACAGTCGTCAAATATTAAATTCCGGGTATCCTGCCCGAATTTGACATAGGTATTTTTATTTATCTGGTTCCACTCTTTTACCGAATATTGGAACGTGAGGTTGATGATATTCGTGGAGTATATATGATTGCCGATTTTAAAGGCAAAGTCTTTCCTCCTGTATTTCTTATAATAGATAGTTTGCAGCGCCATCAAATCCAGGCTGTCATCCATAGTATTGGTAAATTTCCGTATATTGTATTGACCGTCTTTGAGTTTTAAGTTATATCCGATGGAATTGCCCTGCCAATCATGTGCTGCCAGGTAAATGTCCTTTGCATCAATTGATGGTATGTAGATGTTTGTTTTCATGTAATCGCTCCTTTTTTTGTTCATGTTTGTTAGGTCTATAAGGTATATTTCTACATTTTAAGAACAAATGTTCTGAAAAGTATTGACAAATGAGAACAGATGTTCTATACTTGCTTTTATCAAGGAGGAAGAAGGAAATATGGTTATGGAAGAGATATTGAATGAATATTATGAAGACAATGCCAGGAAGCTTCGCCAGATGGTGGACAAGATATTAGGCAGGTTTGGCGGGCTGTCCGATAAGGACAAGGATGATTTCTACTCGCTTGCCAATGAAGTGTTTACAGATGTGATGAGAAGATATGACCAATCACAGCCGTTTGCTTCTTTTTTATATTCCTGTCTGTCGAACAGGATCAAGACAGAGATGACAGGGAGGAACAGGGAGAAGCGGACAGCCAACAGGATGTCAATATCTATCGATGCACCTGCCGGTGAGGAAGAAGACGTTACGGTAGGCGAATTGATTGCTGACAGTTTCAGCGTGGAGAGAGAAGCTTTTGATGGAAAAGAAGAGGGTTATAGCAGACGCATGGCAGCTTATCTGGACAGGCTTTCCAGACTGCAGAAAGAAGTGCTGCTGCTGTGTTCTGACGGTTATCCCCCAGATGAGATTCGAGAGAGGCTTCACATAACAGAGAAGCAATATGCCGACTGCCATTCGGCAATTCATTCCTACCGGAACGTATCGATATTATTTTAGATGAGTAAACAAATAGGTAATTGCGAAACTCAATATGTTTCTGAATTTCATGCGCAATTCAATATAATTGAACGAAAATATTTTCTCATCAAAAGCGAAGAAATGCATTTAGCGCTATGGAAATAAGACTCAAAAGACGCTGGAAGCCTTTGCTGACAGGGGCTTTCGTAGTAGGAGGCTTATTGGAATGTTCAGCGCGTCCCGCATTTCGTGCTTTTGTATGATGAAAATATTTTAGAGTAGTTGTAAGAATTGTGCATGAAATTATGATAATTTAGATGTTTTGCAATTGCCTAAGTTCAACAGATAAAGGAGGGGTTTATATGGCCAGGCCACGTAAGCAGACGTATACGTTGGATATGTATTTGAAGAAGATTAAGGAGGGGGATATTGACAATAATGCTGATGTGCAGAGACGTTTTGTCTGGAGCAAAGAACAGATTAATGAGCTGGTAATAACGGTCCTTACAGATGAATATATTCCGCCGATTATTCTTGGGGAAGAGGGGGATTCGCAGCTGCATATTGCAGACGGTGGCTGCAGGAGCGCTGCTTTGAACGAATTCCGCTATGGAAATTATAAGATTACATCGGCGGTTGATGATTCTCTGATACCGTATAAGAAGAAAGGCAAAGACGGACATGGCAATGTGGTATGGGAAGATGCGGTGTTTGATGTGAGGAATAAGACTTATAGTAAGCTTCCCGATGAGCTGAAGAAGAAGTTTGACGAATATCAGATAGAGACAGTTATCCACGAGGATTGTGATGGCGGCAGGATTTCACGATATATCAAGAAATACAACAACCATACGCCGATGAATACGGAACAGAAAGCATTTACATACATAGACAGGTTTGCCGGGAATATCCGTGAAATATCAGACAGCAGGTTTTTCCTGGATTACAGCAATTTCTCAGAGCAGGAGAAGACAAAGGGCGTGGTTGAGCGGGTTGTGATTGAGACCATCATGTGCATATACCATTTTGAAAAGTGGAAGAAACAGCCTAAAGCGCTCTGTAAATACCTCAATGAACATGCGACAGAAGAACAGTTTGACAGGCTTGCCAGTAATCTGCAGCGGTTAGAGAAAGTGATAACTGATGACGTCAAAGGTATTTTCAATAAAAAAGATGCATTTATCTTCCTGACGTTGTTTGATAAGTTCACCAGGTCAGGGATTGGCGATTTGAGGTTTACTAGTTTTCTGAGGAAGTTTCAGACGGATTACAGGTTCACCAGGAGAAATGGAAAGGGTCTTTTGTTCGATGAGATAGACAGGGATCTGAGTACCAAGGATAAGCCGGTAATTATGGCGAAGCTTGCAATGCTTGAGTGTTTGATGGAGGGATATTTGTGACTATTTGTGACTAAATATTGCAACAGTTCAGCTCACGCCATTCGCAAAGATGCCTACGGCATTTTCTCGCTGCTTTATCTTAGCGAAAAACGCTAGGGGACCTCAGGACTCTCCCCAACTTCGTTGGGTCCCCCCTCAGGTCAAATGCTAACTTTGCTCATTGCTTGGCGTTCCCGCAGCCAAAAGAAATCTCATCAAATCCATGCGAGCATGATTTGTCTCGATTTCTTTCGGCTGGCTGAACCCATGCTAA
>CANOHX010000095.1 GCA_947565885.1 uncultured Lachnospiraceae bacterium | reverse complement strand
TTCCTTCCCCTTCTTTTTTCTCTCCGCCGTCCGTTATTTCCTGCTGATTTTCTCTTTCCTGGCTCTGCTCTTCCCCTTGTTCCTCTTCCCGGCTCTGGCTTTCCTTCTCATTCTCCGCTAGGACCTCCAGCCCCAGGTCGCTCTCAATTTGCGTATCATATTCTGCTATTGTCTCACTGAACGCACAGATTGGGTAGAAACTTTCCACTTTCTTTATAAGAAAGCTTTCCAAAGTAAACGGCAGCTCTTCACGTTCACAGAGCATCGGCAGCATGCAGTTTTTCCACGCTGACACTGCAACCTCTTCCCTGATAAAATTCACAAGCTGCTGCAAGGCGGGCGCCTCCCCCAAAGAGGCAATGTTCTGATAGCAGACGAACACAAACAGCACGCTAACCGCCAAGAGCAGCCATTGCTTATATCTTCCTTTCCGTTTTCTTTTCCTAATCAAAGCTTTCCCCATTTCAGCAATCCCACCATATGGATGAATCTTCTTTGCCCTCATCCGTTCCATTCAAAATCATGTAACACTTATATATATGCCTGTACAAAATATTTTATGCAAAGGCAATATTCAATCCTTCTGACAAGGTATAGCTCAGGCGTTTGATAGATTCGTCAATGTCCTTGGGGGTAACGAACATTGTGTTCAGCTGCGGGGAGAGCAATTCCCGAATCAGTTCGTATTTCTCCATATCATTTAACGCATTGAGGCCGGTGCTCAAGGTATGGAAATGGCTGTGCTCCTCCATCGCCTGAATCAGCGTTTGCATAGTATCGCCGACAATCGTCGCCGCGTCCACTACTGTAGGAACGCCTATGGCAATCACCGGTATCCCCAGCGTCTCCTCGGACAGCCCATGCCGGTGGTTTCCCACGCCGGAACCAGGATTTATCCCCGTGTCCGTAATCTGGATGGTCCTACTCAGCCTTCTAGTGCTGCGCGCTGCCAGTGCATCGATGGCAATCATCACATCAGGTTTCGTCTCCTCGATAGCGCCTTTGACAATCTCCTGGCTTTCCATGCCGGTCTGCGCCATCACTCCAGGCACAATGCCGCTGACAGCATTCACCTCCTCCTCGCCAAACGCATATCTGCCAAATTCCTTCAGCACATGACGCGTAATCATAATATTATCCACAACCCTTGGCCCTAATGCGTCCGGCGTAACTTCACGGTTTCCAAGCCCCGCCACCAGCACCGAGAGCGGCGACTTCTTTCTGGGCAGCAGCTTCTTTATCAGCCTCGCCAGCTCAATAGATATTTCCCGGTGGTAATCCTCGTCCTGGCAATCCATGTTAGCAGCTTCCAGGGTAATGTATGTCCCCTTGGGCTTTCCCATTGCCTTGGCACCATTTTCCGTCTCGATGACCATGGTTGTAATCTTTATCTCATTTTTCTTACGGCGTTCCTCTTCCACCCTCACGCCTTTAATCTCCACGTTATCCTCTTCAAATTTTTCTCTGGTTTCTAATGCCAGATCGGTACGCACCTGAAACTGACCCATTTTCTGTCCCTCCAAAAATATATGTCTATCGTAATCATATTCATTGTCCACAGCTATGCCACACCCTGAAAACTGTGAATAGTAACATTTTTTGCAAAAAAAAGAAGAATATGTATTGACAGATAGAAATTTTGGGACTAAACTATATGAGTATGTTTACATTAGAACGTCCGTGTCCGGCTTTAATGGAACAACTGTAGAACACAGCGCAGTCCTTTTGCAAATCAGTCCGTGGGATTGCCGTGAGTCATATTTTGCGAATGGGAGGTGTACGGATTGGCTAACATTAAATCAGCAAAGAAGAGAATCTTAGTAACTGAGAAAAGAACAGCCCGCAACAAATCTATCAGGTCTGCGGTAAAGACTTCTATCAAGAAAGTAGAGGCTGCAGTTGCTGCTAACGATAAGGAAGCTGCTCAGGCTGCATTGAATGCTGCGGTTTCTAAAATCAGCAAAGCTGCTTCCAAAGGCGTGTATCACAAGAATACGGCTGGAAGAAAAATTTCTCGTCTGAGCAAAGCTGTCAACAGTATCGCTTAATTATTTTCATAAATCATAACGAAACAGGAGGCTGGTCATCCATCGACCAGCCTCCTGTTTCGTTTATTTTGCATTGCTCTTAATTTTCACTGTCTTTGCCTCTGATTCTGTCTCCACACCGCCGGCATTGCGTTCTAGCCGTGATACTTTATAATAACAGGTCACGCCCTCCGGCACGTTCTTATGGGTATAATTATTACGGCTGCCTTTCACTCTAGCCAGCATCTGATACTCTCCGCTTTCTCCCTCGCGGTAATAGACGATATAGCCACAGGCCTCCTCGTCTGTCAGCCATTCCAGGAACACACCTTCTTCTGCTTTATAGGAAACGCTTAAATCTTCCACGCGCGCAATTTTCCTTGTGTACCCTAATGGGTCGCTATACGCGCCTTCCGTCTTCAGCGTATGGTTCACCGCCTGAATATAGTAAGTATAGGCAACCCCTCCGCTGATTCCCTTATCCGTATAGCTGAGTTTCTTCGTGGTTCCTACCAGAATGCAGTTCCTGCCATTGGAACGGTAAATGCGGTACTCTTCCGCCCAAGGCGCCCGTTTCCATGTTAATTTGGCAAAACTTCCAGCCTTCTTGACCTTTACCCCGGTCACCTTTGCAAGCTGCATCTTCACCTCAAGTTCCTCACCTGTAGCTTTCCTTGTTCCTGCATAGGCGCGGATACGGTAAATAGCAGTTCCATCCGAAGGCGTCAGAATATTGGACACCTCATAGCTAGTATTGTCCCCGCCTCTGATTTTCTTTAAGACCTTAAACTTCTTCTTGGCCGGTTTGTACACGTCGATATAGTAGCCTTTCGCTCCATACACTTTATCCCAGGCAAGCATATCTTTTCTGACAATTACATTCTTCTTTGCATCACGCTCAAAGGCAGTCTTAGATACCCTGAAGTTCTGAGGACTTTTAAATCCTGTTTTAAGTTCTGTCTCTGCGATGGAAAAATAAACCTTCTCCCTGCTCAGCTCCTTATATGCCTTTACCATAAAGCAATACCGGCTGCTTTCTTTTACCGAAACCGTAGCTTTCAGTTTGTCTGTCACTTTCAACAGCTTATAGGAATCCCCCTGGGTTGCGGATTTGTAATATACCTCATATCCTTCTGCGTTGGCGGCTGCTTCCCAGGTAATTTTCACTTTCTGATCGTCTACCTGCTGCGCCTGCATCTTAAAACCGCCCACGGTATTCCTTGCTTTCACATTCGTCACTGCGCTATAAATCTTTTTCTTCGTCCTAGTATCGTAATAAAATGATTTTACCTGGTAGGAATACTGTTTTCCAAATTGCGTATCGCCGTCGGTAAACGTATTGTCCGTCACTTCCGCAATCTGACTGTAAGACCCCCTCTTATTCTTGCGCAGAATCGTATAGCCGGAGACAAATTCTTTTTTGCCGTCCAGCGTAAACACAACGGCTCCTTCCGGCGTAAGGTTGACGTCCACTTTCGGCTTTGGAAGCTTGACCGTAATCTTTACGGAATCAGACAGGGCCGTTGCCAGCTCCTGCTCAATATAATCATCTTCCTTTATCACCCGCCTGATTTTATAATATCTGCTGCCGATTCCGACATTAGTGTCCGTATATGTAAACATTCCCGCATTTTCTGTCTTTATCCTGGCGATACAGGAGTATGCGCTCCTTTTATCGCTTACCGCACGGTAAATCTCGTAATTGGCATTTGCCTCCGCCATCCACTGGATATCGACTGCCGGCTTAGAAAAGCCAGTGTAATGCTTATCGCTGTCTTTCCCATAGCTGCTGGTTTCTATCAGCTTATTGATATCTGTTACCTCAAACTCTCCCTCTGCCAAGATATCTTCCTCTTCTTCTCCTTCCAGCCCATTTACGTTAAAAGGGCATACCGAAATCAGATAAGAAGCACCTGCCTGAGGCACATACTTAAGCTTAAATTCCTCTTTTGTATATCTTTCCGCCAGAAGCTCGTCATTCATATAGATGTCCACATACTGCACATTCGTGCCCGTCCAGTTTATCTGAATCTCTTTGCTCTTTTCCACATAGTCCACATTCAGGTAATCTATCACGGCAGTATAGTCATCTACCTTTAAATTCATTATTTTCTCAGCGCCCGGCTCGCCAATCTTATTAAAAGGCACCAGACGGTAAGTATGCTGGCTTAACGCTTCCCAATCAATATTTGTCGAAAAAGAATTGCCCTGTACTCCGGTCACTATCGGCTCTGCAGAGCCATCCAGATAAATGTCCACCTTAGCAATGGAATCTCCGAACCATTCAATTGACAGATATTTTTTCATCAGGTCATAATCTGCATCCACATCCGTAAGAACAGCTTTCTTATAGGGTACCGCATACTCTATCTGATCTGACGGCGTTCCCATAATCTTGACCGTTTTCCCTTCTACTGTCCTCAGCTCATAAGGCACAACCTGGAAAACATACGTTTTGCCCTCTGCATCATCTGGGAGGTTGTAAATATAAGAAGTATACACCTTAGAATAATTGGTTTCTGCCGGACGACCATCCACAAGGATATCCACGCCTGTAGCCGCCGCATTTACCTGATATTTAAGGATCATGGTATCGTCTGCCGGTTTATATTCCAGCACAAAATTGCTTACTGCCGCTTCTGTTTTTAAATCAGGATTCTCTTCGGTACCTCCATCTCCAGTACCTGGCTCCTTATCATCATCCTCATCATTATCGTCCTTGCCAGCATCGTCCTTATCATTATCGTCCTTGTCCTCGTCCTTGCCAGCATCATCCTTGTCGGCATCGCCCTTGTCTTCGTCTTTGCCGCCATCGTCCTTATCCTCATCCTTGCCGGCATCGCCCTTATCCTCGTCTTTGCCGCCGTCCTCTTTACTATCTACTTTATCATCCGTATTCTCTTTGCTATTTCCGTCTTCTGGATTTGCACCAGGATTCTCATTCACTTCCGCGCTGATATCATCAGCCACCCCATTCTGTTCCTGCCCAACGCTGCCCATAGCCTCCTGGGCATATACTGTCTGAATTCCCAACGAGGAGAAAAAAATCACCGCCGCTAAGAATAGTGAGACATATTTTTTCATAATACTTGCCACCTCCATATTTTTTAAAACCAGAAGCCAATACCGCCATATCAGCTCTCATTTCTTCTATTATAACAGATATTATGCTTTATGGTGCAATTAATTTAAATTAAGTTAACGGATAATAACAGTTCAGCACACGCCATTCGCAAAGTTCTACGCTTCGCTTCGGTCGTTGCTTGACAAGTGCCACTGGCACTTAGCAACCTACGGCGCTTTCCCGCTGCGTTGCAGCTACCTTTGCTCATTATCTGGCGTTCTTTCGGCTGGCTGAACTGTTACAACGGATGTTCTTTAATATACTGTTCCATTATCGCCGCTGCCATACGCACTAGTTTAGGACAGGGACGCTTCTTATAATAGCCCTCCGTGCGCGCTTCCGGGGTCGGCTCCTGCCGTTTCTCAGTCAGCCCCAGCAATTCCCGGCACACAATGGATCCATTCTCCGTCTCATACGCCTTGGCAAGTTCCTGAACCCGTTTATAATGGTCTGCTTTTTCCTGCTGCGCCCCTGGAGTATCGTAACCATAAAGCAGCCCCAATGCCATGAACATCCCGCTGACTGCGCCGCAGACCTCCCTGAGCCTTCCCATGCCCCCTCCAAAAGAAGAACTGAGACGTGCCGCTGCTTTCTCATCCATGCCGTATAAATCACAGAACGCAAGAAATACAGCCTGGGAGCAATTGTAACCCTTGCGGAAATTTGCCTCCGCAATCTCTCCGTACTTACTGTTTTCTATATCCATGCTTACCTCCTTTTTATGACAGCGCGTGCAGATTTTTGAGAGAAATGTCCATAATCGGCGCAGAATGCGTCAGCGCACCGCTGGAAATATAATCTACGCCCAAAGAAATGTAACGCTCAATGTTCTCTTTTGTCACATTGCCGGAACACTCAATCTCAGCCCTGCCGTCCACAAAAGCAATCGCTTTCTGCATCTCCTCCACGCTCATATTATCCAGCATAATAATGTCTGCGCCTGCCTCCACGGCATCCCGTACCATCTCCACCGTCTCGCATTCAATCTCAATCTTGCGCACAAAAGGAGCATACTCTTTCGCCATCTCCACTGCCTCTTTTACACCGCCTGCTGCCCCGATATGGTTGTCCTTGAGCAGTACGCCGTCGGAGAGGTTGTAGCGGTGGTTATACCCGCCGCCGGTTTTTACGGCATATTTTTCAAAGATGCGGTTATTAGGGGTTGTCTTTCTGGTGTCCAAAAGCTTGACCTTGCTGCCCTCTAAAAGCCTGGCAATGGAATTGGTATAAGTGGCAATTCCGCTCATGCGCTGCAGATAGTTGAGCGCTGTACGCTCACCTGAGAGGATTGCGCGGATATCCCCCACGACTGTGCCGATAATCTCACCATTCTTCACTGTATCCCCATCCTCATACAGGAACTTCACCTCAATATCTGCATCCAGGAGTTCAAACACCCTGCGAAATACAAAGAGCCCGGCAAGCACGCCGTCCTGTTTGCAGATCAGCTGCGCTTCCCCTTTCTGCGCCCCCCGCATCACGGCATTGGTGCTCACATCCTCACTGGAAATGTCTTCCCTGAGCGCACTCAGAATCAGGTTATCCACATTTAACGTCATGGTTATGTTGTTGTTCATATGCTTTTTTCATCCTTTCTATTTCCTGCAGCACCATTTTCCGGTTCTCCTGCTGCATTGTTTTCCTGTCCGTATACTTTTCCGGCTCGAACCTGACCCTTTCTCCTGGCAGTTTCTGCCGGCTGGCAGCCGCAATATCCAACGCTGCCCTCCTGGCAAACACCAAACTCTCCAGCAAGGAGTTGCTGGCAAGGCGGTTGGCTCCGTGCACGCCGTTGCAGCTTGTCTCTCCCACGGCATACAGCCGTTCCATGGAGGTCCTTCCGTCCAAATCCGACTGGATTCCTCCCATGAAATAATGCTGCCCCGGCACGACCGGAATGCATTCCTTTGTCACATCATAGCCCTCTTCCAGGCATCTTTGGTATATATTAGGAAAATGCCCTAAAATATCTTCCCTGGCAATCTTCTCCATGGACAGCCATACATAGGGCCTGCCATCTTTTTCCATCTGCTCTTCAATGGCATGGGTCACCACATCGCGCGGCAAAAGCTCATCCACAAAACGTTCCATGCGGGCATTATAGAGCAGCGCCCCCTCCCCGCGTACCGATTCCGAAATCAGAAAACTCCTGCCTGGTTTCTTGGAATACAGGGTGGTGGGATGGATCTGCACGAAGTTCACGTCCTTAAGCGCAATCTGGTGGCGCAGCGCAATCGCTATGCCATCCCCGGTCAGATGGGAAAAATTCGTGGAATGGCGGTACAGACCGCCGATCCCGCCGCAGGCAAATATCGTATCCCTGGCATATAATGGCTCCACATTGCCATGGCTGTCCACAACCACCACCCCATGGCAGATGTTATCCTGGCAGAGGATGTCTATCATCTCCGTATGCTCATAGATTGTGATATTGCTGCGCTTTCTCACCTGATTTAACAGTTTGCCGGTAATCTCTTTGCCGGTGATGTCCTCGTGGAACAAAATCCTCGGGCGCGAGTGCCCGCCTTCCCTGGTAAATGCCAGTTCCCCATCCTGCCGCTCGAACTCCACGCCATAACCAATCAACAGGTCAATAATCTGTCTGGAACTGCGGATCATCATCTCCACGGACTGCGGATTGTTTCGATAATGCCCCGCCTTCATGGTGTCCTCATAGTATGGGCCATAGTCCTCCTCGGACCTGAGCATACAGATTCCTCCCTGAGCCAGAAAAGAATCACTGTTCTCGGCCGCATCCTTGGTGATAACGGTTATCTTTGTACTTTCCGGCAGCTGCAGTGCGCCAAACAGCCCGGCAGCCCCGGTACCTACAATTACAACATCTGTCTCTCTGTCCATGATGCCTCCTGTATATTCTCTATCTCTTCACGCCTTTTCCGTCACGGTTAGCTATCCTGAGCCTGTGCAGCATAATCTGCTTGTCTTTCTCCTCAATCACCCGCTCCTCATCGCCCAGAAGATAGGCTGCTTTCAGGCGGTCTTTCTCATCGATTTTCATGCCCCGGACGCCGATGGCGCCTTTCTTTTTCTGGGGCACGCTTGCCGACTCAAAGCGCAGGAACATTCCCTTTTCCGTCTGCAGGACAACCGTCTCGCCCTCTGTTTCATTCAACATCTCCACCATGATAAGGCTTTCCCCATCATTCAGCTTCGTTGCTGCCGTTGTGCGCTTGGAGACGTCAAATTCCTCCCCCCCTACCTGTTTGAGCATACCTGCGCTGTTGACAAACAGCAGCTTCCTGCCCACAAGGTGGTTCAGGCTATTAATATACAATATCGCTTCCTCGCTGCTATTGTAATTGCTTATATTGTCAAGGGGCGTTCCCTTATCGCGGAATTTTCCATAAGGGAGGTCTAAGATCTTAACCGAGTGAAGCTGCCCTTTATCTGTGAAAATGCAAAGCTTATCTGTATTCAGGCAGCGGATCACGTATCTGCTCTCTCCATCGGCTGCCTCCTGATTGCGCTCATAGGCGGACACGTCAATGGTCTTCACATAGCCAAAACGGTCCATCAGCAGGACCACTGGCATCTCTTCTATTTTCTTCTCCTCGTATACTGCCTCTTTGGCATTTTCAACCCTTGTCTTCCTCTGCGTTCCATATTCTTTCTGGAAACGTGTCAGTTCCTTTACGATTACCTTTGCCATGGCGCTGCGGCTTCCTAAGATTTCTTCGTATTTGGCAATATTGGCAAGCGTCTCCTTATGCTCCTTCATCAAAGCCTCTATCTCCAGGCCAATCAGCTTGTAGAGGCGCATCTCCAAAATTGCCGTTGCCTGACGTTCCGTAAAACAAAGATTCTTTGCATCCGCCTCTGAGCCTTTGTAGCGGAACTTAATCTTCTGCGTATTGCCATGCATCAGGCAGTCCTTGGCATCCTTGATATTCTTGGAACCGCGCAGGATTTCAATAATCAGGTCAATCACATCGCATGCCTGGATTAAGCCCTCCTGGACCTCTTTCTTATCCAGCTCCTTTGCCAGCAACGTCCTGTATTTCCTGGTGGCAAGCTCATACTGGAAATTCACATGATGCCGGATAATGGGCACAAGCCCCAGCGTCTCCGGCCTGCCGTCAGTCACCGCCAGCATATTGACGCCAAAGGTGTCTTCCAGACGTGTCTTTTTGTAGAGCATATTGCAGAGATTCTCCACATCCGCCCCCTTTTTCAGCTCCAGCACAATGCGGATGCCCTCTTTCGAGGACTGGTTGGAGATGTCCACAATATCCCCGGTCTTCTTCGTCTCCACCAGCTGGTAGACATCCATAAGGAATTTGCCGATATTGGCACCCACCATCGTGTAAGGAATCTCTGTAATGACCAGGCGCTGCCTGCCGCCTTTGACCTGCTCCGTCTCCACCTTCCCGCGAAGCTTAATCTTGCCTGCCCCAGTCTCATATATATTTAATAAATCGTCCTGGTTGACCACGATTCCCCCAGTTGGGAAATCCGGTCCCTTGATATATTCCATCATTTCCGCAGTCGTAATATCAGGATTTTTCATATATGCCTTGACGCCCTCAATGACCTCGGAAAAATTATGGGGCGGGATACTGGTCGCCATGCCCACGGCAATGCCCTCTGCGCCGTTGATTAAGAGATTGGGCACCCGCACCGGGAGCACGGACGGCTCTTTCTCTGTCTCGTCAAAGTTGGGCACAAAATCCACCACATCCTTGTCCAGGTCTGCAAGGTACGCCTCCTGGGTAATTTTCATCAGGCGCGCCTCCGTATAACGCATCGCCGCTGCGCCATCGCCCTCGATGGAGCCGAAATTACCATGCCCATCCACGAGAGGAAGCCCTTTTTTGAACTCCTGCGCCATCACGACAAGCGCCTCGTAAATGGAGCTGTCTCCATGGGGATGGTATTTACCCATCGTATCCCCTACGATCCTCGCACATTTCCGGTAGGGCCTGTCATGCCGGATTCCCAGCTCATGCATATCATAGAGCGTCCTGCGCTGTACCGGCTTCAAGCCATCCCGGATATCCGGCAGCGCCCTTGCCACAATTACGCTCATGGCATAATCGATATATGATTTCTGCATCAGCTCCGAATATTCCGTGCGGATAATCTGTTCATTCTGCTGCATGCTCTGTTCCTTTCTATTATATACTGCGGTTTGGCCCGCGCCATCCGTAAAGTCCTGCGCTTAACCGACTGAACTGTAAACTATATATCCAGTTCCGCATCATGCGCATGTTCATGGATAAATTCCCTCCGTGGAAGGACCTCCGTGCCCATCAGCATCTCTGTCACGTCCGATGCCATCCTGGCATCCTCAATCTCCACCTTCTTGAGCATACGCGTCTGTGGATTCAATGTCGTCTCCCAAAGCTGCTCCGCATCCATCTCCCCCAGTCCTTTGTACCGCTGCAGGGTAAATGGGCCTTTATGGCGTTTCCTGTATTTCTCCAATGCTACATCGTCATAAAGGTATTCCTCCTCACCTCTGCTGGGTATTGCCTTATACAACGGCGGCATG
>CANOHX010000094.1 GCA_947565885.1 uncultured Lachnospiraceae bacterium | reverse complement strand
AGAGCAGCTGATTTGTAATCAGCAGGTTATCGGTTCGAGTCCGATCATCGGCTTACGTTGATACAATCAACTTGGACCTTTAGCTCAGTTGGTTAGAGCAACCGGCTCATAACCGGTCGGTCCTGGGTTCGAGTCCCCGAAGGTCCATTTTTATTAACTATGATGTATGGCCTAGTGGCTCAGTTGGTTAGAGCGCCGCCCTGTCACGGCGGAGGTCGAGGGTTCGAGTCCCTTCTGGGTCGTTTTGTGGTGAGGTTTATCACCGTGAGTGTGTATGCCAGTTCTGCGAGCTGTCATCCCGCGCTAACGCTCGGATAAAATAATAAAGACCGGGCCTTAGCCAAGCAAGCTTGTCACGACCCGGTTTTTATTATTTTAACACTCACTACAAGTAACGCGTGGGATCTTAGCTCAGCTGGGAGAGCATCTGCCTTACAAGCAGAGGGTCACAGGTTCGAGCCCTGTAGGTCCCATTTGTGCCGGCGTGGCGGAACTGGCAGACGCGCAGGACTTAAAATCCTGTGGTGGCGACATCGTACCGGTTCGATTCCGGTCGCCGGCATTATAGGGTTTAAGGCTCAACTCTGGAGATTACAGGGTTGGGTCTTTTTACATTTTGACATCCTAATTGTCAGAGAAAACTGCTTTGCATTTCCTATTGTGGACTTGCCCACTTTGGTTTATTATGCTAGAATGTACGTGCAAAGACTGGACAAAAGCAGTTAGTACAACAGATATTAAACTAGTCAATATATCAAACTGCAGAATATATCACTTATAAATAAGAAAAAGGAGATTTAATTATGGCAAAAGTTGGAATTGTTATGGGCAGTGATTCAGATATGCCAATCATGGCTAAGGCAGCGGACATTTTGGAAGAATTGGGCGTTTCATTTGAGATGAATATTATCTCTGCACACAGAGAGCCGGATGTATTTTTTGAATATGCGAAATCAGCGGAGGAAAAGGGATTTAAGGTAATTATTGCGGGTGCAGGAATGGCGGCGCATCTGCCGGGTATGTGTGCGGCGATTTTTCCTATGCCGGTAATTGGAATTCCTATGCATACCACCTCTCTTGGAGGTCGGGATTCCTTATATTCTATTGTACAGATGCCGTCAGGGATACCAGTTGCTACTGTGGCAATCAATGGAGGAGCCAATGCCGGGCTTCTTGCAGCCAGGATTCTTGCTACTTCTGATACAGAACTGCTTGGGAGATTAAAGGATTATTCCGGGAAATTAAAAGAGCAGGTGGAAGCCAAGGATGCTCATTTACAGGAAGTAGGATATAAGAATTATTAATTTAGAGAATTGCTGATTAAATCAGTGTTTCCTTAGGTTTGTTACCATTTATATACAATAACTTTTATATACAGGAGGAAAAATAATGGATTACAAAAATGCAGGTGTCGACATTGAAGCTGGTTATAAGTCTGTAGAATTGATGAAAAAGCATGTACAGCAGACCATGCGACCGGAAGTATTGACGAACCTGGGCGGATTTTCTGGAGCATTTTCAATGGAAAAATTCAAGGATATGGAGAAGCCTACGCTGGTATCCGGTACGGATGGAGTGGGAACGAAGTTAAAGCTGGCATTTTTATTGGACAAGCATGATACCATTGGCATTGACTGTGTGGCAATGTGCGTGAACGATATTGCCTGTGCTGGCGGGGAACCATTATTTTTCCTGGACTATATAGCATGTGGTAAAAATTTCCCGGAGAAAATCGCGGAAATTGTCAGTGGCGTGGCGAAAGGATGTATCCAGAGTGATGCAGCATTGATTGGCGGAGAGACCGCAGAGATGCCAGGATTTTACCCGGAGGACGAGTATGACCTGGCAGGATTTGCCGTAGGGGTAGTGGACGAAAAGGATATTATTACAGGCGCAGATTTAAGCGCAGGTGATGTATTGATTGGCATAGCAAGTTCTGGAGTGCATTCCAATGGATTTTCCCTTGTGCGCAAGATATTTAAAATGGATAAGGAAACACTGAATACCTATCATGATGAACTGGGCAAGACTTTGGGAGAGGCTTTGCTTGCGCCTACGAAGATTTATGTAAAGGCACTGCGTTCTGTAAAGGAAGCGGGAGTGAGGATAAAAGCCTGCAGCCATATTACAGGCGGCGGTTTTTATGAAAATGTACCGCGTATGCTGCCGGAAGGAAAACATGCAGTGATTGAGAAAGGCAGCTATGAAGTCCCGCCGATTTTCAAGATGATGGCAAAAGAAGGCAGTGTGGAAGAGAAGATGATGTACAATACCTATAATATGGGGATTGGCATGGTCCTGGCGGTAGCGCCAGAGGATGCAGACAAAGCAATGGGAGCTATCGCTGCAGCGGGCGAAATTGCTTATGTGATTGGCGAGATAGAAAATGGAGAAAAAGGAGTAACGTTATGTTAAGAATCGTTGTCTGTGTATCTGGCGGAGGAACGAATCTGCAGGCGATTCTTGACGCTATTGATAATGGAGCAATAACCAATACCGAAATCGTGGCGGTCATCAGCAATAATGCCAATGCCTACGCATTGGAACGTGCCAAATTACATGGAATTTCTGGAATCTGCATTTCTCCCAAGGAATTTGAGAATCGTGACAGTTTCAATACAGCCTTTTTGGATAAGGTAAACAGTTATCAGCCGGATTTGATTGTGTTGGCAGGATTTTTGGTAGTGATACCGGAGATGATGATACAGGAATACCGAAACAGGATTATCAATATCCATCCCTCGTTGATTCCTTCCTTTTGTGGAAAGGGCTATTATGGTCTGAAAGTCCACGAGGGAGCCTTAAGCCGTGGGGTCAAAGTGACCGGGGCAACCGTGCATTTTGTGGATGAAGGCACGGACACGGGGCCGATTATTCTGCAGCAGCCGGTGATGGTAGAGCCTGCGGATACGCCGGAAATATTGCAGCGGCGCGTGATGGAGCAGGCGGAATGGAAGATTTTGCCCCAGGCGATTGACATGATTGCCAACGGCAGGGTCAGGGTAACGGATGGCAAAGTGGTAATTTCCGGGTAAAAGATGGGTTTTAATAAAACAGAAAATTAATTGCCGGATAAGAGATAGTTTTAATAGAAGAAAGCCGTAAATATGGTTGGTAGATGTAGTTTAGTTACAGGAAAAGGAGAGCAGGATGAAAGTATTGATTGTAGGCAGCGGCGGGCGCGAACATGCGATTGCCATGAGCGCTGCGAAAAGCCCGAAAGTGGAGAAGATTTACTGTGCGCCGGGAAATGCGGGGATTGGGCAGATTGCGGAGTGCGTACCGATTGGCGCGATGGAATTTGACAAATTGGTATCTTTTGCCAAGGAGAAAGCAATAGATTTTACGATTATAGGCATGGACGACCCACTGGTGGGCGGCGTGGTAGATGCGTTTGAAGCGGAGGGGCTCAAGGTGTTCGGTCCCAGGAAAAATGCAGCCATCCTTGAGGGAAGCAAAGCATTTTCCAAGGATCTGATGAAGAAATACCATATCCCTACCGCGGCTTATGAGACGTTTGACGACCCGGGCAAAGCCCTTGCATATCTGGAAAACGCCAAGATGCCCATAGTGCTTAAGGCAGATGGTCTTGCCTTGGGCAAAGGCGTATTAATCTGCCAGACATTGGAGGAGGCAAAAGCCGGCGTCAAGGAGATTATGGAAGATAAGAAATTTGGCTCCGCCGGCAACCATATGGTGGTGGAAGAATTTATGACCGGGCGGGAGGTGTCGGTGCTGTCGTTTGTGGATGGGAAGACGGTAAAGATTATGTCTTCGGCACAGGACCATAAGCGCGCCCAGGATGGAGACCAAGGTTTGAATACCGGAGGAATGGGCACGTTCTCCCCAAGCCCATTCTATACGCCTGAGGTGGATGAATTCTGTAAGAAACATATCTATCAGGCGACCGTAGATGCGATGGCAGCGGAGGGACGTCCGTTTGTAGGCATTATTTTCTTCGGTCTGATGCTGACGGAGGATGGGCCCAAGGTGCTGGAGTACAACGCGCGTTTTGGCGATCCGGAAGCACAAGTGGTATTGCCGCGCATGAAAAACGACATGATGGAAGTGATGGAGGCCTGTGTAGAGGGCAGATTGGATGAGATAGATTTACAGTTTGAGGACAATGCCGCTGTCTGCGTAGTATTAGCTTCTGACGGTTATCCGGTGTCCTACGAAAAGGGCTTTGAGATTAAGGGGTTGGAGCAGTTTGAGACTCAGGATGGGTATTACTGCTTCCATGCGGGCACTGCCTTGAAAGATGGTAAGATTGTCACCAACGGAGGTCGTGTATTGGGCATTACCGCCAAAGGCGATGATTTGAAAGAAGCGCGCGCCAACGCTTACAAAGCGACAGAATGGGTTACCTTTGACAATAAGTATATGCGGCACGATATTGGCAAAGCGATAGACGAGGCATAGTTAAGGCAAAGCATGGCTGCCTTGGAATATCGGAAAAACGAAAAGCAAGGAGAAGAATCATGCAAATCAGGCGGCTTTCTATCTGTAATCAATTCAAATGCATAGGAGCCGCCTGTCCGGCAAACTGCTGCCAGGGCTGGAAGATTCCCCTTGATTATGATACCTATATCAAATACCTGCAAGAAAAAGGATTTTTCGGCACAAAACTCAGGGTTTTTCTTAGAAGAAACGAGGATACAGCCGAATTTCGCAGCGTTTTAGGCAGATGTCCGTTCTGGGGCAGCGACCACCTATGTGAGATACAGAAAAAACATGGAATAGAATATATGCCAGCCGTGTGCGTACAGTTTCCAAGACAGCTGTACAATCTCGGCTTTTTCTGTGAAGAAACGCTCTACCTTGCCTGTCCTGAGGCGGCAAGGTTTTTTCTCCAATATGTGGAGGCAGATGGTCCTTTTGACTGCATTGTCATGGAGAGTGAGGTCAGCTATGAAGTCAATACGACAAATGATGATGAGGCATTCCTTAATTATCTCATAAAATCAAGGGAAGAGCTGGCGGGAATGCTCAGGACCGGTATGGATTTTAGCAGTATGGCAATCCTCACATACGGACAGGAGGCGCAGAATGCCTGTCTTGCGGGCGCAGCGCTTCCCAGCCCGGTAAATTACTCTGAGGAATGTTATCAAACCAGTCCGCTTGGCTGCGTGGGAGGGGAATATTATCAAATAAATGTCCGGGAAATCAATCAGCTCCTATTTGATGGATTTTACCATCCCAATCTCAGGGTTACTTCAAACCTCCTGTATAAGCTATGTAAAAGGTATATCAGGGAGTTTGCCATGTTAAGCCGGATCAATCCGCAGGCTGCCGATAAAAAACTGTCTGCTTTGCAGAAGGGCCTGTATCAGAAAGTCCCCAGTCTGGGAAAAATCCTCAACAGGTATTTTGAGTATTACCTGCTCACGAATTTTCTTGATATCTATGAAGATTATTGTTTTACCAAATGTCTGCGTTTCGGCATTGTTAAGACGAAAATGCTGCTGCTGTTCCTTGCCCTCTATGCGGAACGTAAAGACAGCATGGAGATGGCGGAGATTGCCAAAATCATTGCCATATATGAAAGGAGGGCGCCCCATATCAAGGATGCCCTCAGTAAAAAATAGAAAGTCAGCCCTTTTCAAATAAATTTGAACGGTCTGATTTTCTATTTCCATGGAGTTCTGATTAGTTACAAATTTTATTGATTTTCAAAACGGTAATCCGTAACGCGTTTCGTTTTTTTCTCGCTCCTTGGCAGCGTCCCTACAGGAACAGGTGTAATTTTGGGAGTAACGCCAATCCGTGATTTGAACAGATTGCGGATTTTAGCTGCCGCCTCTTCAAAGTCTACACGACCTTCCACCTCGACTGTAACTATCATGATATCTTTATTTTTGGAGTCATCGTGGGCAATGGTTACATTGTATTCGCTGGAAGCGCCGTCCACGAGCTGCAGCAGGTCTTCAACCTGGCTGGGAAACATATTTACGCCGTGGACCTTGAACATGTCATCGCTGCGCCCTTTGATGATGTCAAGGCGCGGATATTTTCTGCCGCAGGGGCATTCCCCAGGGATAATCCGTGAGATGTCATGCGTGCGGAAGCGCAGCAGAGGTGCGCCCTCTTTTACCAGGGTGGTAATGACAATCTCCCCTTCTTCGCCATCCGGCACGGACCTGCCAGTTTTGGGGTCGATAATTTCGATATAAATGTAATCATCCCAGTAATGCATTCCAGTTTCATGCTCGCAATTGATACCGATGCCAGGACCATAAATCTCTGTCAGCCCATAGATATCATAAAGCTCAATGCCCAGATTTTCCTTGATGGTGTTGCGCATTTTTTCACTCCAGCGTTCGGAACCGAAGACGCCTTTTTTCAGGCAGATTTCATTTTTGATGCCGCGCTGATTGATTTCCTCTGAGAGCAGGAGCGCATAGGAGGAAGTGGCGGTAATGACAGTTGTCTGCAAATCCACCATCATCTGCAGCTGTTTGTCGGTATTGCCGGGTCCCATGGGAATGCACATTGCCCCCAGCTTTTCGCAGCCTGCCTGAAATCCTATTCCGGCTGTCCATAAGCCATAACCAGGCGTAATCTGAATGCGGTCTTTGTTGGTGATGCCGGCGGTTTCATAACATCTGGCGAACATAATTGCCCAGTCGTCCACGTCCTTGGCAGTGTAAGGGATAATCACAGGCTTCCCCGTTGTACCGGAGGAGGAGTGGATGCGTACCACTTCTTCATCGGGCACTGCCTGAATGCCCAGCGGATATGCGTTTCTTAAATCATCCTTGCTGGAAAAGGGCAGCTTTTCAAAATCTTCCTGGCTGCCTATGCCCTCAATTCCTTTCTCGCGGTAGATTTTTCCGTAATAACTGTCTGTCTGAATCAGTCTTTTAATCTGAGCATCTACCTGTCTCAACTGTGTGTCATTTAATTTCATAATATCGGCCTATCCTTTCTGTCAGTAAGCGTTTTGGTTCAAAATAATTATCATTTGTTGGCAGCGCCAACCCTTACCCCGGCTGAAAATGCAGCTTTATTTGTATCTGCAAATTTTGCAGGTACGCGGGCTTCAATTTCCGTTAAGACTGTTTCTGCGTCAAGCCCCAGCTTGCCAGCGCCAACGGCAACGCCGAGGATGGCGATATTGAAATAGCGCGTACTGCCAAAGGGCAGACAGAGTTCCATGGCATCGACAACGATACAATTGCATTTTGATTTGAGGTATGTAATCATGTCCTTGCCATCATATCCGGTATCATGGAGCGATTCCGTGACAGGTTTGACCGGGATGCTGTTTACGATGACGAGCCCGCCTTTTTTGAGGTATGCAAGATTGCGGACGGCCTCCGCCGGCTCAAAGGCAAGGATGACGTCCGCGCTGCCCTGGGGAATCATTGGCGAATAAGCCGTGTCGCCGATACGGATATGGCTTGTGACAGAACCGCCGCGCTGTGCCATGCCGATTGTTTCAGCGGAATGGACGGTATTTCCAAGATTCATGGCTGCGGAGGCAATCAGCTTGGAAGCCAGCACAGTGCCCTGTCCGCCTACGCCGCACACTAAAATATCTTTATTCATTGCAGTCACCTCCAATCGCATTTACCGGGCAAATCTGGCTGCAGAGCCCACAGCCCGTGCAGAGCCCCTTATCAATACAGACTTTTCCATCGATGGTGATAAGGGCGGGACAGCCGATTTCACGTATGCATTTCTTGCATTGTATGCATTTATCGGAAATTGCCATTTGCTTCTCAGGCTTGCTGATGGCAATACAAGGGGATTTAAAAATAATCGCCTTGACGCCTTTTATGGCAGTGCATTCCTGTACGGCGTTTATGCTTTCCCTGAGATTCAGGGGATTAACCGTGAGGATTTTTGATACCCCCATTCCTGCGAGGATTTTCTCAATGCTGACTTTATCCACGATATGTCCCATCATATTTTTTCCGGTTCCGGGGTGCGGCTGGTGTCCGGTCATGGCAGTCGTTGCATTGTCCAATACACAGAGAATCATGTCCGCTTCATTGTAAATGGCATTGACGACCCCTGTCATGCCGGAGGCAAAAAAGGTGGAATCACCGACAAAGGCGAAACATGTACTGTCAGGGTCCATCCAGTGAAATCCCTGTGCCATCGTAATTCCGGCGCCCATACACAGGCAGGTGTCAACCATGTCAAGCGGCATGGCGTTGCCCAGGGTGTAACAGCCAATGTCACCGCAGAAATAGCTTTTCTTTCCTTCCATGGCTTTTTTGACGGCATAGAAGGAAGCTCTGTGGGGGCAGCCGGCACAAAGTACCGGAGGACGCAGCGGAAGTTCAGGCGCGGCGGATAAATCAACGCCCTTATTTGCAGCAGTTCCTAAAAATGCGCTTAAAATGTCTGCAGCATAGTCTGCGGAATTCTCACCGCTGGCACGGACATGCCCGGTCAGTTTGCCGTATATTTTCACTGGCAGGTTATGGCTGCCCGCTATTTTCAGCAGTTCAGATTCGATGAAAGGGCTGAGTTCTTCGATACACAAAACTTCCTCCACTCCCTGCAGACAGGAGAGGGCATACTGCTCCGGGAAAGGATAAGGTGTGGAAATTTTGCATAATTTTACATCGGGATAATCTTTTAAATATTCTTTGGCATAGGAGTAGCTGATTCCTCCGGTAAATACCGCTTTCTTGCCTGTTCCGCTTACCGTATTGCCCGAATATGAGGAAAAATCCTTGCCAATTTCCGGGTTGCGTTTCTCAATCATCGCGTGGTTGAGGAAAGAAAGACGCGGGAAAATCACCCATTTCTTAGAGTCTTTGACAAATCCTTCGTATGGTCTGGGAGCTGTCGTCTCGTTGATTTCAATGGAAGCATACGCGTGGCATACCCTGGTGGTGGGGCGGAAAAGCACAGGCGTGCAGTATTTTTCCGAATAATCAAATGCGTCCTGTATCATGGTAAATGCTTCCTCCGGGGAGGAGGGGTCAAATACAGGGATGCGGCAGAAGCTGGCAAACATCCGTGTGTCCTGTTCGGTCTGGGAGGAGATAGGTCCTGGATCATCGGCGGATACCACCACCATGCCGCCTTTGACGCCCACATATGCCAGTGACATCAGGGGGTCGGAGGCGACGTTGAGCCCTACCTGCTTCATCGTAACCAATGTTCTGGCACCGGAATAAGATGCGCTGGCAGCTACCTCCATGGCAGCTTTCTCGTTTACGGACCATTCCACATGCACGCTGCCTTGCTTGTATTTGCCAATGGTTTCAATTATCTCTGAGGAGGGTGTTCCCGGATAGCCGGACACCAGACGGATGCCGGCCTCTAAGGCCCCCAGCGCGATTGCGCCGTTCCCCATTACATATTCTTTTCTCATTGAAGTCTCCTTTTGTGTACGGTATATTTGACTGTCGTTTCCTATAAAGTATAAGGGATTTGGCGTTTTTGGGCAATGGTATATTTTTCGTAGAGATTGTAAAATTTCCTTAAATTTGCTAAGTGTGTCATATTGAAATAGAATTTTACATATGCTATAATGCCAGTAGGCAAAAAGATGTAAGAAGTCCACGTTGACGAAGAAACGAATCCCCCGACTGTACTGCAATACAATCGAGGGATTCTTCTTTTTCTTTTATAGTGGCAAAGCACCCGCTAGGCTAGTTGTTGCCCTTGTCGTTACCGTCTAACCATTTGATGATGTAGTGGTAAGCTACACCGCCCAAAACGGTGATTAAAAAAGATGTAAGGAATCCAACATTGACACCTTCTCCCTGTTGCGGGTTTCGGTGAGCAACGCAAATATTATAACATATCCTTAGGAAAATCTTAATATTTAAACAGGAAATAAGTGAGGATTTGCTAAGAAAATTCATGTATAATATACAGAAATGAAAGCATTATGCTGTTTTGCAGCGTAAATCCGGAGCAAGAAACGCTTTCATCAGTGTTTCCGTATACTTAATGGGAGGGAAAAGTTGTGAGCGATAAAATTTTGATAGTTGATGATGAAAAAGAGATAGCCGATTTGGTGGCGTTTTATTTGGAAAGTGAGAATTTTGAGGTGAAAGTCTGCTATGCATCGAAGGAGGCGCTTGCGTACATTCAGTCGGAGGTTTTTGATATTGCGATTTTAGATATCATGCTGCCTGGAATTGATGGTCTGGAACTCTGCAAAGAGATTCGCAAAAACCATAATTATCCGGTGATTATGCTAACGGCAAAAGATGAGGAGATAGATAAAATACGCGGTTTGATGCTGGGGGCGGATGATTATATGACCAAGCCCTTCCGTCCATTGGAACTTGTGGCGCGGGTGAAAGCGCAGTTGAGGAGGTATAAGCGGTATAATAACCAGTCTCAAGCTGTGGAGGAGACCGATCCTTCTTTGCTTATGCATGGCGGTCTGGTAATCAATGTGAAGACCCATGAGTGCCAGTTGGATGAGAAACCCCTGAACCTGACGCCTACAGAATTTTCTATTCTGAAAATACTCTGTCAGCGCAAAGGAGAGGTGGTCAGTTCAGAAGAATTGTTTCATGAAATTTGGCAGGATGAATATTACAGCAAAAGCAATAATACCATCACGGTGCATATCCGCCATCTCAGGGAGAAAATGAATGATTCCGTGGAACACCCAAAGTATATTAAAACCATCTGGGGCGTAGGCTATAAAATTGAGAAATGATGTACAGAAGGGAACCGGTAATATGCATATGACAGCAGAAAATAAAGAAGAAACGAGGAATTTAAAAGCGGGGGAAGAAAATCCTAAGAAAGCAGGAAGCCAGAAATCAAAGGAAGGAAATCCTAAGA
>CANOHX010000093.1 GCA_947565885.1 uncultured Lachnospiraceae bacterium | reverse complement strand
AAAGGGCGTTCACTATGTCAACCATAATATTTTACAAAAATATGTCACTATTTACGCTCATACTGTAAATAGTGACAAGTCAGTTATTGGCCGCTGAGATAGCGCTCCACGGAAGTTATGGCATTCGCTCCGTCCGCCGCTGCCGTTATCACCTGCCGAAGCTGCTTCGTGCGCACGTCCCCCGCCGCAAACACACCGGGCACGCTGGTTCTCGTGTCTTCGCCGGCAACGATATATCCCTGTTCATCCTGTTCGACGATGTCTTCTGCAGCCGTCGTATTCGGCTGGATTCCCACCGCAATGAATACTCCCTGCACCTGCAGTTCCTGCTCCGTTTCATCTATACGATTGTGCACAAGCAGGGATGAAACCTGTTCTTCCCCACAAATCTCCGCCACTGTGCTGTTTAACACAAGCTCTATATTTTCTGCCTCCCTTACACGCTCCTGCAGAATTTTCGCGCCCCTAAATTCATCCCGCCGGTGGATAAGGTAAACTTTCTCACATCCTCTTGCCAGAAATAACGCATCCTCTAACGCAACGTCCCCGCCTCCGACTACCGCCACGCATTTCCCACGGAAAAACGCTCCATCGCAAGTCGCACAGTAGGAAACGCCCATTCCGGTAAATTTCTCCTCCCCCGGAACCATCAGTTTCCTATGCCTGGCTCCGGTAGCAAGAATCAATGCCCTGGTTTCATAGGCAGCTTTATTGGTAACCACCAATTTTTTATCATCCTTAACATGAATCTCTTTCACCTGTTCATTTACAAACTCCGCCCCCATCTGGTCCGCATGGGCGCGGAATTTCTGCCCTAATTCAAAACCGGTAATGCCCGGCAGCCCCGGATAATTGTCCACCTCATAAGTGTCCAGAATCTGTCCGCCGCTCAGCGGTTTCTCCTCTATCACAAGCGTCTGGAAACGGGCGCGCTGCGCATAGACAGCTGCGCTCATTCCCGCCGGTCCGCTTCCCAAAATAATCACATCATATAACATAAAAAACCTCCTGTTTATTATATTCTTTTGAGTTTGCATTTTTCCCCTTTTCGTGCCATAATAAAACTGGAAAGGGGGAATGTACAATGGATATTGCTTCCTTATCAACAGCTCTAAGCATGACAAAGCTAAACGGAGACATCGGCGTACTCATGCTGAGCAAACAGCTGGATGCGGTAGAGACTATGGGCGACTCCATGATTAAGATTATGGAACAGTCCGTAACCCCTCACGTGGGAGGAAATATTGATATTTCCGTCTAAACGTATCTCACAGGCAGGAGCAGATTACCATTCGTAATCTGCTCCTGCCCTTTAAAGATATTCCAGAAAGATGGAAAGCCCCATAAACATAAATACCACAAGGATTCCCAACACCAACGGGATGGTAACCAGACGTTCCCTCGTCCCCACATGAAACATATGTTTGACATATGCCCACCGGCCGTTTATCTTGCCAATCGCCACATAGATGCCAAATGCCGCCGCAGTCGTGCCAATCGCCACCATCAGCCAAATCATGATTCCCATCAAAAATGTTAAGAGCTCATTGCTCCCCATATTAGCCGCAAGACCTCCCGCCCCTACCTGCGGTCCCGCAGATTCCATGGACATTCCCACCGCCTCATAGAGATACGGCAGCAGAAAGCTAAGGACGACACTGGTAAAATTCAAAGTAAAATGCGCTATCATGGAACTGAAGATACTCCCGGTTGCTTCCACCAGAAACGCCAGATACACGCCCAGCGCAAACGCATACATGAACTGATTCAGATTCATATGCATGCAGCCAAACAGAAACGCGCTCAGGAAGATTGCCGGAAGCATCTTGCTCTTACGGTACGTCTGAAAAAGCACGCCGCGGAACATGAATTCTTCCACACACGCCGGCATCAACGCCATAAACAATGTACTGAGAATAAAATTCTGCCCATCCATCAACTCCATCACACCGGCTGTCCCAGAAGTGGAAAACAGCATGGATATCGCATTTAACACAATAATCAGCGGATACATCAGATAGGTACAGATAATTACCAGTATAACCGTCACAAAATTAATTTTCTTATAAGGGATAAATTCCCCTATCCTCAGCCCTTTCCATTTACAATAAATGAGGCAGGGTACAAAAATCAAAGCCTGGGACAGCAGTAAAGAAACATAGATTGGCAATTGCGCCAACGCTGGTATCAGCGATGACAAAGCGCCAAACCCAAGGCTCACTCCGATATATACAACTACTACGATAAGAAACAAACGGTTTACGCTTTTGTTTTGAGACATACTGCCCTCCTATAGCTTACGGATATGTTTATCTGTGATTTCTACCATGCGCTCCTTATATAAGCGTCCCACCGCACGCTTAAAAGCGTTTTTGCTCATTTTCATTTCCCGCATTATCACTTCCGGCGAAGCCTTATCATTGAACGGCAGAACGCCAGCATACTCCTCCAATACTTCCATCACCCGCTGTGCATCCTTGTCCATCTGTATATAAGCCTTATCCCGCAAAGTCAAATCCAGCTTGCCGTCAGGTTTCACACCGGAAACACGCGCCTCGACATAATCTCCAATCCGTAAAGAACTGCAGTCCTCATGCCTGGGAATCATTGCCGAATATTTATCATCCACCGCCAGGAAAGTGCCAAAGTCATTGCCAAATTCATAGACGCGCCCATGGACCATATCACCCCTCTGATATGGAGAATCCGTGTCAAGCAAATCATACAGTTCTTTCATGCTGGCACAGAGCCGGTGGCTCTTATCAATATACAGCCTAACCAGAACGCAGTCCCCTGCCTGAACTTTGCCGACCTGCTCTTTATATGGAAGAAAGAGGTCTTTCTCCAATCCCCAATCCAAAAATGCGCCAATCTGCTGCACCGATTCCACGGTAAGCGCGGCAACCTCCCCCATTTTCAGCTTGGGCTCGTTCGTCGTGGAAATGACCCGGTCTTTGGAATCCTTATATAGGAAGACCTCTATCTCATCACCAATTTCCACATTTTCAGGGACCTGCTTTGCCGGGAGCAATACCCTCATATCAGACTGGCTGTGCTCAGCCAGGTAAACGCCAAACCCTACCTCTTTCACGACAACAAGCGTCTGAACTTCTCCTAATCGAAACATTTCTTTTCCTCCAACTCCGCAATCGCGTAGGGGTTTCCCTCTTCATCCGCAAGTTTTACCGTAACCTTTCCCTCTTCCTCTGCTACAAAAGGAAAAATCGTATCCCTGTATACTGCCGCCTTACGGTATTCCACGCGCAGCTTCCCAGTACAGAAGCCCGCGGGCAGATACTCCTGCGCCATGCTTACATACTTTCCATTATTTACGTGGTTATTTGTATCTATATGGTACTTATGTACCGGAAACGGCTCCCGGGCTTCCATCTTTTCCGGGAACGCAACCTTTCTGGAATCGCATTCCATCGCCAGCTGCGGGGACAGCTGATATGCCCGCTGCATCTCGGGCGTAAGCCTTGCCGGCCGCCCTTTCCCTACATCCAACAGCGTCCAGACGGAATTGGCATATGCCAAAAGCCCGCCTTCCTTATCCTCCATCGTAAAATTACGGTATCCGAAAAATCCATTAAAACCATAAGGCCAGGTACTGACCTTAACATTTTCTCCCATCTGCGGATAACGGTTGACCTCAATCTGCCAATAGGACAGAACCCATGCCAAACCGCGTCCCAGAAGATAGTCTATGCCCACCCCCAGCTCTTCTGACTGGAAATTGCTGCAGTCCTGAAAGTAATCAACAACAGAGGGCAAAGTAACATATCTCTGGCTATCCACCTCACTGTACCGAATCCTGCTGTCAAAACTATACATTGCTTCCTCCCTCTCTTGCTTTCCTCATGCGCGAATGCGCATATTATTTTTTTCTTATCGCACAAGTACGCAAATTGTTTTTATCTTATAGGGAACAGTCGCTTTGCGGCTACTTTCCTAATAAGATGAAAAATACCCATCACTGTAAGTGACGGGTATCCAGCTGGCCCACAAGGATTCGAACCTTGAAATGACGGAGTCAGAGTCCGTTGCCTTACCGTTTGGCGATGGGCCATCGTTGTTCAACAGATTGTATTATATACGAATTCATTTAAAATTGCAAGTACTTTTTTAAAAATTTTTCAAACAAAAAAATATGAGAATTCTGCTGCCTATACGTTTGAATATTTTATACAGAGCCTAACCATCAGAAAACACCTCCACTTCGCCCTCAACCACTGCAAATTCCACAGGCCCGCTAACCTGAAAACATGCCGTCCCATTGGTCCCTTCCGTGATGGCTTCCTGCAATGCATCCAGTTTATCCAGCGGAACCATGACCTTTAGTTCCACTTTATCCGTATAGGAAGACTCCAGCATGCTGATTTCCTGCTGCGCCAAAATATACTGGATTTTGCCAATTCCGTTATAATCCGTATCAACCGTAAGAATTTTTCCCTGCTGCTTTTCTATAATAATGCTATTCTTCAGCCCCTCCTGCACTGCTTTCTGATATGCCCGCACCAATCCCCCGGTCCCTAACAGCGTCCCACCGAAATAACGCGTCACGACAACTGCCATATCATGCAGGTCCTCTCGCAAAAGCACGTCAAGCATTGGACGTCCTGCGGTTCCATTTGGCTCCCCATCATCGCTGCAGCGCTGCAGTTCCTGGTTCTTTCCCGCCACAAAAGCGTAACAGTTATGCCTTGCATCCCAGTACTGCTTTTTCATCTTCGCAATAAAAGCAAGCGCCTCCTCCTCTGTCTCTATTTTTTCCAACGTGGCGATGAACCGCGATTTCTTCTCCACGATTTCACCGCTGCCTCCCTGATATAAGATTTTAATAGGTCTGTTTTCCATCGTCCTGGCTCCGTTCCTTTTTATCCATCATAGCATGAATCAGATTATGAATGCAAACTTTTTCAGAACAGCGAAACTATTCCGCGCTGAGCCTTGATATTTTTCTTTATTTTCCATACCATATTTGATATAATATCTGGATAATATTATTTTTGTTTGCATTCAAGGAGGCTTTGCTATGAATTATGGAAAGAAAAACGTAGCACAAAAAGAGAAACAGATCACCTCCTCCGCGTTGTTGATCCGTAAAAAATTTACCGTCATTTTCTTTAAGACGTTACTGGTATGCTTCTTGGCTGCCATTGTTATAGGAGGATGTGCCGGGGTCGGCGCATTCAAGGGTATCATCGAATCTGCTCCGGACATTTCCGATATTGACCCTTCTCCCACCGGCTATCTGTCGGTTGTATTGGACAACCAGGGAAATGAGACGGCAAAGCTTGTGGCATCCGGCTCCAACCGTGTATACGTGACCTTAGACGAGATTCCCAAAACTGTGCAGCACGCATTTGTGGCAATTGAGGACGAGCGTTTCTATGACCACAACGGCATCGATATTAAGGGCATCATCCGCGCCGGAATCACTGGCATAGCCAACGGCTTCCATTTTAACCAGGGCGCCAGCACCATCACGCAGCAGCTCCTAAAAAACAATGTATTCGAGGGCTGGACCAACCAGTCTGGTATTGAGAAAATCGAACGGAAAATCCAGGAACAGTACCTTGCCATAGAGCTTTCCAAGGTGAAGTCCAAAGAATGGGTACTGGAGAACTACCTGAACACCATCAACCTTGGGCAGAACACTCTGGGCGTGCAGTCCGCTTCACGCCGTTATTTCGGAAAAGACGTGTCCGAGCTTACTCTGTCAGAAGCGGCAGTTATTGCCGGAGTCACCAAGAACCCTTCCGCCTACAACCCAGTCAGCCATCCAGAGAAAAATGAAGAACGCCGCAAATTGGTACTTAAGAATATGCGCGAACAGGAATATATTTCAGAGAGCGAATACGATGAGGCTCTGAAAGATGACGTATATTCCCGCATCCAACAGGTCAACATTGTATATGCAGAAGAAAACCCCAACTCCTACTTCGTTGATTCGGTAATCGACCAGGTAGTCCAGGACCTTGTTGAGAAAAAAGGCTACACGGACACCCAGGCATACAAAGCCATCTATAACAGCGGGCTGACGATTGAATCTACACAGGACATGGGCATCCAGCAAATCTGCGATGAGGAAATCAATAACCCGGAAAACTATGCCACAGAGGCGAAATACTCATTTTCCTACCGCCTGACAGTCAAGAAAGCAGACGGCACAATGGAAAATTTCAGCGACCAGACCATGATTTCCTATTATAGTTCGTCCGTCCCGAATTATTCTTTGAATTTTGCCAGTGTCGAGGAGGCCCAGGCAGCTATCGATGCCTACAAAGCAGAAATCATGCAGCCCGGAGACACGGTTGTGGAAGGCGGCGAGTCCGTTGTCTTTACCCAACAGCCCCAGGCCGCAGTGACGGTTATCGACCAGTATACCGGAGATGTGAAAGCCATTGTAGGAGGCAGGGGCGAAAAGAGCGGCAGCCGAACCCTGAACCGGGCGACCGACACCGTAAGGCAGCCAGGCTCCACGTTCAAAGTCCTTGCCGCATTTGCGCCAGCGCTGGATACTGCCGGCATGACGCTCGCTACGGTCCAAGACGATGCGCCTTACACTTACTCCAACGGCACCTCCCTGCGAAATTACGATAATTCCTACCGGGGGTTTACCACCATCCGCTATGCGATTACCAAGTCTATCAATGTCGCAACCGTAAAGACGCTGACGGACATATCTCCCCAGGTAGGATATGACTACCTGCAGAATTTCGGCTTCACTACGCTGGTACAGGACGATATTGTAGAATCCCTGGCATTAGGCGGAATTACGCGGGGCGTGACCAACCTAGAACTTACAGCGGCTTACGCCACGATTGCGGACATGGGCAATTACATCAAGCCAAAATTTTACACGCGGATTTTAGACCACAGCGGAAATGTGCTGATTGACAACGCCAGCGAATCCCATACTGTGCTCAAGGAGACGACGGCTTTCCTGCTGACAAGCGCCATGCAGGATGTTGTCAATGTCGGAACTGGAAGTGCGGTCAATTTCGGCAATATGCCGATTGCCGGCAAAACCGGAACTACCACCAGCAACCGCGACGCCCTGTTTGCAGGATTTACCCCCTATTACACTTGTACGGTATGGTGCGGTTATGATGACAATAGTCCCCAGGAAGGAGGGCTTACCTCCAATCCTAAAACGCTCTGGAACCATATTATGGGACGGATTCATGAGAATCTGGAATACCGGGAATTTACCCAGCCAGACGGCATAGTCACTGCTGCTGTCTGCCGCAAGTCCGGCAAACTTGCCGTGAGCGGGCTATGTGATTCCGACCCCAGGGGAAGTATGGTGGAGACAGAATATTTTGCTGCAGGAACTGTCCCCACAGAATATTGCGACCACCATGTCAGCGCCACAATCTGTACGGCTTCCGGGCTGTTGGCGAATGAATTCTGCCCGGAAGATACCAGGCAGGGAGGCATTTATATCGTTGGCGGCTCTTGGGACACCGATGATGGGCAATATATGCTGCCAGCCGCCCTTGCTCAGGACAATTACTGCACAGTCCATACGGCTGAATCCATTGTCCCGGAGATTCCAGAGATACCTGAAATACCTGAAATCGGCATAACACCAGAGCCCACTGACACGCCGTCATCCGATGCTCCTGAGAAAAATGACGACACAGAGAAAAAGGATAAAAAAGACAAGAAATCAGATAGGCGGTAGATATTTATTTTATCTGCCGACCTCCCACACCGCCGTATATACGATTCCATATACGGCGGTTCTTTTGTTATCACATGTTTTCAATTATCTGCCAAAATATTGTTAAAAAATGTTAAAAACTAAATAATCAATTCTCTTTTTTATACATTTCCTATAGTTTGTGGGGATGAAAAAAAGAAAGATTTGTGTAAGAATATAAAAATACAAAAATTAAAATTAGGGATATTGTGGATTCTGCTATGGAATACCTGCAATTATTCCCACAAAGAAAGGAGAATGAAATGAAAAAGAGATTCTACGAAAAGTGGAAAAAAGCATGCGCATTGGTGTTGGCGGCAGGTATGCTTATAACATCCGTCCCTGCGCATGTGTTCGGAGCCTCCGGAACAGTCGGAAGCGACACGGACAATGGATGCTTAAAGATTTACAACAGGGGGGCAGAAGATGGCGGAGCTGCATTTGTCCTAAATAACAAGATGCAGGAAACAAAGACGTATAAGCTTACCGCCAAAGTCGCCTATACCGGCGGAGCGGAGCAAAGAAGTATTTTGCTCACATTACAGGCTGGACCGACCTGGCAATATCGGACGGGTCTGGTAACAGGTAATAATGCTAAGGTAAACAAAGGAGAATGGACAACATTTGAAGCAACATATACGCCAGCGGACAGCGATCATGGTAAAGAATTTGACGCTTCAGACGTCAAGCTGTTTTTCGAGACTCCCGCCGGAGGTGGGGATAAAGAAGATTTCTATATTGACGACGTACTGGTAACATCTGATGACGGCTCTACCATCCTCGATGAAAAATTTGACGCGGATCAGGGAGAGGCTACCGCATTTGGCAACGCAAGCATACAGTGGTTAAAGGAAGGCAGCGACACACCGCCAGACCCCTCTGAGATTGTACCGCTGCAGGTAAACGGCGATGCCGAGAAAGGAACTACAGAAGGATGGAACGTCAGCACCGGCGGCGGCGAAAAAGCTACGCTTACTGCAACCAAAGAGGACAAATATGCGGGACAGTATAGCATAAAAGTGACAGACAGAGTAAATTGTGCGTCCGGTCCCATGCAGGATTTGAGCGGCAAACTGGAGAACGGAAAGAAATACAAGATAACGGGAAGGGTTAAGTATACAAGCGGACCGAGCAACAGAACGTTTGAAATTTGCTATCAGCATGGCGCTAAATGGGAGCAACGTACTACGTTTAAATCGTTTTCTGTTAAAAAAGGCAAATGGGCGCAAATGTATGGCACATTTACGGCAAAAGATACCGGAACCGACCAGATTTTTATCTCGACAAGTTATACCGCAAATCCTACAAAGGAAAACGATCTGATGGACTTCTATGTGGACGACATTGTCATATCCTTAGATGACGGCGAGGTTCCGCCAGAAGATCCGCAGGAACATGAATGTATCGAAGGTTCCACCCTTGTCAGCGGCGCGTTAAAAGCAGGGAACGGCAACCAGCATGTCAACCCGCTGTTTGATTACAAATTTGGCGCAGACCCATATGCCATTACTTACAATGGAAGGGTTTATATCTACACTACAAATGATTCTCAGCAGTACGAAGAGACGAAAGATGAACACGGCTACCCTACAAGAGGAAACGGATTTGATAAAATCAATACCTTAAACGTCTTCTCTTCCGCCGACATGGTGAACTGGACAGACCATGGAGAGATTTCTGTGGCTAACAAGGGCGCTGCAAGCCTGTCCTGGGCTCCTGCCGTAGGCCATAAGACAATTGATGGAAAAGAGAAATTTTTCTTATACTTTGCTAACGGCGGCAACGGCATCTACGTGTTGGAGTCAGATTCCCCCATCGGTCCTTTTGAGGCGCCGGCTACGGGCAGTACGCTGATTACAAAAGATATGCCACAAGGCACGGGCATACCTTACCTCTTTGACCCTGCAGTGTTAGTTGACGATGACGGTACCGGATACCTCTATTATGGAGGAGGCTTTGAAAACAACGCGGACCAGGAGACCATAAATAACCCGAAAACGTTCCGGGTAGTTAAGTTAAAAGATAACATGGTGCAATTAGATGGGGATGCGAAGATGATTGAAGCGCCGGGCAATTTTGAGGATTCCGGCATCCACAAATATAATGGGAAATACTATTTTACATACTGTTCCAATTTTGCCAATACTTTAACGGAGACCGGAAGGGGAAATATCTGTGCCATGGTCAGCGACAAGCCTATGGAAGGATTTAAATTTACCGGCATTGTATTCCCTAACCAAGGCACTTTCTTTGGGGCTGGAACAGGCGGCAACAACCATCACTGTTTCTTTGAATTTAACGGCAAGAATTACCTTACCTACCATGCCCAGACACTGGCTGTGGAGTTAGGATTCTCCGGTGATGATCAGAGCGGTTACCGCTCCGTCCATATCGATGAATTTGAATATGGCGCAAACGATAGTATTAATGTAGTAGGAACCTGGGATGGAAGCAGCCAGGTAAAAGACCTGGATCCCTATGAGCGTGTTGAGGCGGAGACAATTGCATGGAGCAAGGGCATAAAAGCAGCGAAATGCACAGAAACAGGTTCACTGGTAGAAGGGCTGAATATGATGGTTACGGAAATTACCAACGGTGATTACCTGGCAGTTTCTGGTGTGGACTTTGGCGAAGGCGCTGCTAAATTCACCCTGCACGCAGAGGTTGCCAACGAACAGGTCGGCGGTAAAGTTGCACTTTATTTAGACGAGATTAAGGAAGAAAACAAAGTAGGAGAAGTATCAGTTGCTAAGCCAGAAAGCGGAAACGGATGGACGGATGTCAGCTGCGAAGTTGATTCTGCAAAAGTGAAAGGAAAACATAATTTATACCTGGCATTTGAAGGCGAGGCTGGCAAACAGCTTATGCATGCAGATTACTGGAAATTTGACAAAGCCTCGACGTCGGGACAGACTTCAGCAGTAGATGAAGTAATTCGCTTAATCAATCAGATTGGTACCGTTTCCAAAGACTCCAAGGCTGCAATAGACGCTGCAAGGGCAGCTTACGATAAGCTGACAGCGGACGAGAAAAAATTGGTGACGAACTTCGATACCCTTACCGCAGCAGAAAAGACTTATGGAGACATCAAGGCTCAGCAGGAGAAAGCCGAAGTAGACGCCGTAATTGACCTGATTAACAAAATCGGCACTGTTTCCAAAGACTCCAAGGCTGCAATAGACGCTGCAAGGGCAGCTTACGATAAGC
>CANOHX010000092.1 GCA_947565885.1 uncultured Lachnospiraceae bacterium | reverse complement strand
GCGGCTTGATATCCCGGTGGATGATATGCTTGTTATGCGCCGCCTCAATCCCTCTTCCTACCTGGATGGCAATGCTCACGGCCTCCTTAAAGGAAAGCTGGCCTTTCTTCTCAATATATGTCTTTAACGTAATGCCTTCCACATATTCCATGACAATATAATGGATGGCATTCTCGCTTCCTACATCATAAATATTCACAATATTGGGATGCTCTAACCCTGCTGCCGACTGCGCCTCCGTCCGAAATTTAGTTACGAAATTCACGTCCTCGGAGAACTCCTGCTTGAGGACTTTAATTCCTACAAAACGTCCCAGCGTATGGTCTTTCGCTTTGTAGACGTCCGCCATGCCTCCGGTCCCGACTTTCCCTACAATCTCGTATCTATCTGCAATATAGATTCCCTCTTTTAACATTCTTACCTCCAAACATCTTACCACTCAAACGGTTCCGTCAAAATAACTGTGATATTGTCATTGCCTCCATATCTGTTGGCCTGCCCAACCAGCATCTCCACAATATCTGCACTATCGGCTCCGGTCTTTATAATTTCAAAAATCTCCCTGTCCTCCAACATATCTGTCAGTCCGTCAGAACACATGAGGATCCGGTCGTTCTCTGCCAGCTCTGCTTCAAAGAAGTCCACCTCAATATCCAGCCCGCCTCCTACGGCGCGCGTGATAATATTGCGGTCAGGATGGATTCTCGCTATCTCCGCCCTTAATTCTCCCCTGCGCACCATTTCCTGCACATAGGAGTGATCCTTTGTAATCTGCTCAAAATATTCTCCGGCAATATACAGACGGCTGTCGCCGACATTTGCCACGCACAGTTCCCTGCCGTCTACAGTCGCTGCCACCACAGTCGTTCCCATGCCCTCCAGGTCAATATCCATCCTGGATTTCTCCACCACCGCCTGATTCGCCTTCCAGATAGCTTCCCGCAAAATCATTACCGGCGATGTATCCCGGCTGCCCTGCACAGACTGCACAATCGTCTCCACTGCATAACGCGAAGCATAATCTCCGGCGTTATGCCCTCCCATGCCGTCTGCCAATACATACAGATTAGGCAGATTTCCAACCGGCAATTCGGAAGTATACATATAGTCCTGATTCATTTCTCGTCTTCTCCCCGTATCCGTCCTGGAAAAAGCCCTCATGTTCGGTCCGCCTTTCTTAGAGATTTATTCTGAAACATCCATTTATAGGCAACTGTCTGCAATACCAAAAAGTTCCAAACAGTTATAAATATTTTATCATAATGTAAATAAAAGGACAAGTCATAAAATCTGACGCCGCCGCAGCTGCCCGCAAGCCCCATCAATATCCCTGCCCATTTCACGCCTGACTGTTACCGTTATCCCATATTTCTCAAGCTTCTCTTTAAACTCGGCTACTGCCCGCTTGCCAGACTGCACGTAATCCCTTTCCTCAATCGGGTTCACCGGGATAAGATTGACATGGCAGTTCATGTTCTTAATCAAAGCTGCCAGCTGCACGGCATCTTCCGTCTTATCATTGACGCCGCCCACCAGGCTGTATTCAAAGGTAATCCGCCGCCCGGTCTTAGCAAAGTACTCTCTGCAGGCCTCCAGCAGTTCCTCAATTTCATATTTGTTCGCCACCGGCATCAGCTCCAGGCGCTTTTGCTGCGAAGAGGCATGAAGCGAAACTGCCAGCGTAATCTGTAATTTTTCTTCAGCAAGCCTGCGCATATTCGGCACAATGCCGCAGGTAGACACCGTAATATTGCGCTGGCTGATATGAAGCCCTTGTTCATCCGTCAAAAGTTCCAGGAATTTCAGCAGGTTATCATAATTGTCCAAAGGCTCGCCGGTTCCCATCACCACCACATGGGAGACACGCTCACCGATATCCGCCTGTATCCGGTAAATCTGATCCAGCATTTCCGCCGGGGTCAGATTGCGCGCCAGCCCTCCCAGCGCAGATGCGCAGAAACGGCAGCCCATACGACAGCCTGCCTGAGAGGAAATGCACACGCTGTTGCCATGTTTATATTTCATGCGCACGCTCTCAATCATATTTCCGTCCGCCAACGCAAAGAGATATTTTGCCGTACCATCCCTGGAACGCTGCACAAGCTGCTGCCGCAGAACCGTCAGTTCACAGGTTTGGCTTAATTTTTCCTGCAAGGCTTTAGAAATATTCGTCATCTCGGCAAAAGAAGCTGCCTGTTTTACATGCATCCATTGGTAGACCTGCCGCGCGCGGAACGGCTTTTCCCCCAAGGACACAAAAAACTCTTCCAGTTCTTTTTGATTGAATGACTTAATATCCTGCTTCATAACTTATCCTTTCCGCATCTTTGCCAGGAAAAAACCATCGTTCTTGCCTTTCCCCGGCCAAATCTGCTTCTGCAGCTCCAGACGAAAATTGTCATGCTCCTGCAGAAACCAACTGACATTCTCTTCATTCTCCATGGGATTGATAGTACAGGTACTATATATCAGGATTCCCTGCGGCTTTACATACTGCTGCACCGTATGCAGGATCTGCCTTTGCAAGTCGCGCAGCTTATGGCACTCCTCGAGGGTTACACGGTATTTGATGTCTGCTTTCCTGCTAAGAACGCCCAATCCCGAACACGGCAGGTCCGCAATGACAATATCCGCCTTTCCTGCCTTACTTTCATCCAATATTCTGGCGTCTGCCTGTACGGCACAGATATTGGAAAGTCCGCAGCGGTCTATATTTTCCTCAATCAGGGATACTTTTTGTTCCGTCAAATCCCGGGCTTCCACCATCCCCCGGATTGCCGTATCCTGATTCCCCTCCGCTTTGCAGTTCATGACACCCTGAACCGCCGCTTGATTATCCGTTTCCCCGCCAGTTGCGGCTCCGTTCTCCGCCGCCCAGAGCAGTTCTGCCAAATGGATGCTCTTACCACCGGGGGCCGCGCAGACATCGAGGATATAATCACCAGGCTTGGGGCAAGCACAAATCGCCACCTGCATGGAACTCGTATCCTGCACATAAAATTTCCCTTCCTGGAATGAGGGGATTTTCTGCAGGAAATCATAGCCTTCCAGAAAGAATGCCCCGGGAACCTCTTCGTCTTCCCTGACCGTGATATGTTCCGCCATAAGTTCCTGCCTGAGCTCTTCTTTTGTTGTCTTAAGAGGGTTTATGCGAACAGTGGTCGGCGCTTCCATAAGAAATGACTGCAATATCTCCTCCACCTGTTCCAGTGGGTATGTCTGCCACAGCTGCAAAATCCATTCCGGCATGGAGTACTTTACCGACAGATAGCGCACAGGCTCCTGCTCACGGTCCGGCAGCGAGATCTTGTCCAAATTACGGCTGACAGACCGCAAAACGCCATTGACAAAGCCCTTGAGATTGCGAAACCCCCGCTTCTGCGCCAGCTTGACTGCCTCATTGCAGGTGGCGGAAGCCGGAATGGCATCCATGAACTGCAGTTCATACACGCTGCTCCTTAAGATGCAGCGTATCTGGGGCTTCATTTTATTTACTTTGACACTGGAAAACTGGTTGATGACATAATCAATCCAAATCATCTGCTCCAGGGTCCCCTCGCATACGCGCTTTAAAAAGCTCCGCTCCTGTTTGCCAAGGTACTGGTATTTCTCCAGCATTTCCCGAATCACAAGATGGCTGTATGCATGGTCTCTGGTCACAGCGAGCAGGACTTCCAAAACCAGTTCCCGCAAATTTACATCAGTCGTCATTTCTTCCTCCAAACAGAAGCAGGAGACGCAAAAGCTGCAGAATCGCAGCGGCAGCGCCCGCCACATACGTCAGCGCGGCAGCGCCGAGGACTTTTCTTGTACTTCTCAGTTCCTGTGAATCTAAGATGCCCGTCTCGCCCAAAATGCGGACTGCCCGCCTGGAAGCGTTAAATTCCACCGGCAGCGTCACAAGCTGGAACATCACTGCCAGGGAAAAACAGATAATGCCGATATCAATCAAAAGCGTACCTGTATTGCTGCTGATAAACATACCGATGATAATCAGCGGCCAGGCTGCTGCCGAACCGAAATTAGCCACCGGGACAATCGCACCACGAATTGTCAGGGGTGCATAAGATTTCTGATGCTGGATGGCATGTCCGCACTCATGCGCCGCCACTCCTACTGCCGCCACAGAAGCGGAACCATAAGTGCTGTCTGAAAGGCGCAGCACTTTTCTCCTGGGGTCATAATGATCTGACAGCTCCCCGGAAACATGCTCAATGCTGACGTCATGAATCCCCGCTGCACGCAAAATACGTTCCGCCGCCTGTGCACCGGTCATCCCAGACATGCTGCGCACCCGGTCGTATTTGCGGAAAGTCAGCTTCACCCGCGCGGACGCTATCAGACAAATCACTGCCCCGATAATCACTAATATATAAGTTGGGTCAAAATAAAATCCAAATCCATAAAATGGCATAAAGGTCACTCCTTTCCAAGCTTGCATCCCTTATCTATGGGGAATCCCCGCAGGAATGCATCGATTGTCATCCGTTTCTTTCCCTCTAATTGTACCTCCAACAGTTTCAAAAGCCCTTGCCCGGTCTGGACCGCAAAGCTGTCCTTCGTCACCCAGGCAACGCTCCCGGGTTCTATTTCAAATGCTGCCTGCTGCTCTCCGCTTTCCGGCTTGCCGGCCTGTTCCCGACCTTCTTGCAGATTGCCGGCCTGTTCCTGATCTGTCTGTCCTATCACGGCTGCTTTCCAGATTTTTAGCGTTTTCCCATTGAGGAACGTATACGCGCTCGGCCAGGGATTCAGCCCGCGGACCAGACGCTCCAGTTCCTGTGCCGGCTTCTGCCAGTCAATCTCCCCCAGCTGCTTCTTAATCATCGTGGTATGGGTAGCCAGGGCATGGTCCTGCGGCGTGTAACTAACTGTCCCCTCTTCAATCGCCGTGAGTGTCTGCAGGCAAAGCTTTGCCCCGGTCTGTGCCAGACGGTCAAAAAGACTGCCTCCGGTCTCTTCCGCCGTAAGCCGTACCTCTTCCTTGAGAATCATATCTCCGGTATCCAGCCCCTCGTCCATGCGCATAGTTGTCACTCCCGTCACCTGTTCTCCATTGATGACCGCCCACTGGATTGGCGCAGCCCCACGGTATTTGGGCAGCAGGGAAGCGTGGACGTTGATACAGCCATATCTTGGCATTTCCAGAATTTCTTTGGGCAATATCTGCCCAAATGCCACGACCACGATAATATCTGCCTGATACTTCCCCAGATATTGGATACAGGCTTCCTCCCGCACGCGCCGGGGCTGGTATACTTCAATTCCATGGGCAAGGGCGGCTTCCTTTACCGGAGGAAACTGCATGGCTTTCCCTCTGCCCTTGGGCTTATCCGGCTGGGTAACGACAAGCGTGACCTCATGCCCCGCCTCAATCAAGGCTTCCAAAGTCCCCACAGAGAAATCCGGCGTACCCATAAATATTACTTTCATTCGTCTTCCTCCTCATAAACTGCCTCATGCAGCCCATCCTCAACCTTTTCCACATACATATGCCCATCCAGATGCTCTATCTCATGGACGAAAGCGCGCGCCAGAAGGTCATCGCCCAGAAGCTCCATGCGCTCCATATCCTCATTATATGCTTCGATTTTCACATTCATCGGGCGTGTCACTATCCCATATTTCCCCGGAACGCTCAGGCATGCTTCCTCCCCTGTCTGCTCGCCGCTGGATTCCATAAGCCTGGGATTTATCAGCACAATGGGACCTTCCCCGATATCAATCACAACCACGCGTTTTAACACGCCCACCTGCGGCGCTGCCAGCCCTACGCCGTTCGCCTCGTACATGGTCTCCAGCATATCGTCTATCAACTCCTGGATTCTCGGCGTTACCTCCTTAATCTCCCTACATTTCTTCTTCAATATCTCGTCACCCAACTGACGGATGTTACGCACTGCCATATCATTTCCTCCTCTTGCATTCATTCTATGCGTATTACCTAAAACCCATTCATGGGGTCAAAATCAAACTGCACCGAGACATTCCGAAACTCCCGGTGGCGGAAAATAAACTGTTCCAGCACATCTTTTATCTGTACAAGCAGCTGGTATTCCTGATGTTTGAAATACAACACCCTCCGGTAGACGTCTTTTACTTTGGCAACGGCGGCAGAAGCCGGACCTATCAGCTGCAGCCCTGGCAGCTTCCCTTTCTCCTGCGCCTGGCGGATTTTTTTTGCCAAAAGCTCCATGCTCAGAAACGCTGTCATCTCATCCGCGGACGCCGTCATCATCACCAGCATATGCCCGCAGGGAGGGTAGCTCATCAGCTCCCGGTAAGCAATCTCCGCCTTATAATAATTCTCATAATCCTGCTGTCCTGCCAGCTCTATAGCATAATGCTCAGGGCTATATGTCTGGATGACTACCTCCCCCGGCAGCTTTCCTCGCCCGGCCCGCCCGGCAGCCTGGGTAATCAGCTGGAACGTCCGTTCTGGTCCATGGAAATCACTGACATGTAAAGACAGGTCTGCCGCTAAAATCCCCACAAGCGTGACATGGGGAAAATCATGCCCTTTGACAATCATCTGCGTGCCGACTAAAATATCTGCTTCCCGGTTAGCAAACGCCGACAGTATTTTCTCATAACCGTCCTTGTTGCGGGTAGTGTCATAATCCATGCGCAGAACCCGCGCTTTGGGAAAACGCTTCTTGATGATTTCTTCGATCTTCTGGGTGCCTGCCTTAAAACCGCCAATATACTTGGAACCGCATTCCGGGCAACTGGGCGGTATTTTCTGTGCATATCCGCAATAATGGCACACTAGGCTGCCGTCATTATGCTGGCTCAGCGACACATCGCAGTGCGGACATTTCATCACATGCCCGCAGGCGCGGCAGGAAACAAATCCTGCCAGCCCCCTTCGGTTAATGAACAGCATGGCCTGCTGGCGGCTCCTTAGCCGCTGCTCCAGCAATTCCTGCAGCTTTTCACTGAGGATGGAACGGTTCCCCCGCCTTAATTCTTCCCGCAAATCCACAGTATAACACGTAGGCAGAGGTTTTTCATCGATTCTGTCTTTTAACTGCAGAAGCACGTAATCGCCATTTGCCGCATGGTAAAAACTCTCCATGGAGGGCGTGGCGGAGCCTAAGAGCACGCTTGCGTCCGCCATCCGCGCCCGCTCAATTGCAGTCTCCCGGGCATGGTAGCGGGGCATTGCCTCACTCTTATAACTTGTCTCATGTTCTTCATCTATAATAATCATCCCTAAATTGGCAAACGGCGTAAATAACGCGGAGCGCGGACCTATCATCACATCCAGTTCTCCCTCTTTGGCTCGCTCAAATTGGTCATACCGCTCCCCCGCTGACATTTTAGAGTTGAGGATGGAAACGCGCTCTCCAAACCTTTGATAGAAACGGAGTACAGTCTGATAAGTCAGCGCAATCTCCGGTATCAGCACAATCGCCTGTCTGCCGCTTTGCACCAGCCGCTCGATAATTTCTATGTACACAGCCGTCTTGCCGCTGCCGGTAACGCCGTGAAGCAGATAGGTGTTCCTCTCCCCTGTGGAAAAATCCTCCCAGATACGCTCCGCTGCCGCTTTCTGTCCCTCATTCAGTATAAGCCGCTTAGCGCCGCCCCGCTTCATCTCTCCTAATGGATTGCGGTAAGTCCGCTGCTCTTCCACGGTAAGGATGCCCATCTCTTCCATCGCACGGACAACTGCTGCCGTCATATGCAGTTTCCTGGTAACTACCTCGTAAGGCAGGGGACTCTGTTCCATTAGGTTGGACAGCAGCCTGGCCCTTGCGGTATTATGCTTTTTCTCAAAAACCGCCAGCCATTCCTCAGCCTTCTTCCTGCCCAGGGAAAGACGGACCATGCGCTGTTTCTTGGCAGCGCTTTTCTGCTTCACCGGCAGCACCGTTTTCAGCGCCTGATTCATGGTCGCTCCATAATTCCTGCGCAGCCAGCCCGCCAGGGCAATCAGCTGGGATTCGATGGGGACGCCGCTTTCCACTACGCCGCTGATTTCTTTGAGCCTGGAAACATCATACTCCGGCGTATCAGTCAGCTCCACGACATACCCGGTATTCATCCGGTTCCCATTGCCAAAAGGCACTTCCACCTGCTGCCCTACCCCAAGCACATCCTGCAAATTGCCAGGGACTTTATACTGAAATGTCTTATCCAGCTTTTCATGTGAAATATCTATGATAATATTGGCATAGAATGCCATATGCATCACCTGTCTTCCAGTATTTCCTGAATCAGTACCCGCTCATCCATGGGATATTTCTTGCCCTTGATTTCCTGATAATCCTCATGCCCTTTTCCGGCAAGGACAATTACGTCACCCGGCTGTCCGTTGGCAATCACGTAGCGGATGGCCTCTTTGCGGTCGGGGATTTCCACATATTTTCCCTCTGTCTTGGCTATCCCCACCTTGATATCGTCTATGATTGCCTGTGGTTCCTCAAACCTGGGGTTATCCGAAGTAATGACGGTCAGGTCCGCCAATCTGCCGGACACCTCGCCCATCTCATAGCGACGCAGCTTTGAGCGGTTGCCGCCGCAGCCAAACAGACAGACCAGGCGCGCGGGCTCGTATTCTTTCAGCGTTGTCAGAAGGCTCTCCAGGCTCATGGCATTGTGGGCATAATCTATCATCAGCGTGAATTTGTCCGAAACTTTGACCATCTCAATCCTGCCTTTGACCTTTGCCTCCTTAAGCGCCTGTTTCATGTCCGCAAGCGTCACCTTGAAATGGCGGCAGATTGCAATCGCCGTCAGGGAATTGTATATGCTGAACTTGCCGGGCACGTCAATCTCAATCTCAGCGTTTACCAGTCCCTGCGCCGTATAGGAAACGCCAAGATAGCCGGGCTTTTTCACAAGCTTTGGATCCTTCGCCCTCAAATCTGCCTTGTCAGAAAATCCAAACGTCTCCAGCTTACAGGTATGCCCCTCAAGCACTTTCTGCCAATGTTCATCGTCCACATTGACAATCCCTGTCTTACATTGCCTAAACAGCAATCCTTTGCAGCCCATATACTCTTCAAAAGAGGAATGCTCCCCTGGTCCGATATGGTCCGGTTCTATATTCGTAAAAATGCCAATTTCAAAGGGAATCCCCGCTGTACGGTGCATCATCAGCCCCTGGGAAGAGACCTCCATCACCACGCACTGGCATCCCGCTTCTGCCATCTGGTGGAAATAACTCTGTACAATCCAGGATTCCGGCGTTGTGTTGTTTGCCGGAATCACTTTATCACCGATAATGGCTTCAATCGTGCCAATCAGCCCCACCTTATAACCTGCATGTTCCAAAATGGACTTGACCATGTATGTGGTCGTAGTCTTGCCTTTCGTCCCGGTCACGCCGATGACTTTCAGCTTCTCTGCAGGGTAGTGGAACCATGCGCAGGATAAAAGCGCAAGCCCATACCGGCTGTCCTCTACCTTAATCACTGTGACATTCCCCGGCACATCCACCTCATCCTGCACCAAAATGGCACTGGCGCCTTTTGCTGCCACTTCCCCGGCAAATGCATGCCCATCCACAGCTGTGCCCTTGATACAGACAAACAGACAGCCCGGCTGCACTTTCCTGGAATCATAGACCAGCTCTCCAATCTCTATATCTGTGCTGCCCTGCACCACTATGTAGTCCAAGCGTTCCAGCAGTTTTTCCAATCGCTCCATTATCATTCCTCTTTTCTAAAATGGGTATTCAGCTTATTATATGATATATCTTTAGTTTTGGCAAGTTTGGGGGAATTACAAAATGGGGAAACTCGAAAAATTTATAAAGGCTGGACAAAAACTGCCGGTATGCTATAATGGTAACGTAGGTTCGCAAAATGAAAGGAGAAAATTTATGATTCAGCGTAGGGAAATTGCCATGTGCATTATCCTGTCCATCGTGACATGCGGTATCTATGGCATCTATTGGTTTATATGTCTTACAGACGAAACCAACCTGGTTTCCAAAAGGACAGAAGATACTTCGGGCGTAATCGCATTCCTGCTATCTTTGGTAACTTGCAACATCTATGGCCTGTATTGGGCTTACAAGCAAGGCGAGAAGATTGACCAGGCAAAGAACGACCGCGGAATACCCTCAAACAACAGCAGCATTGCATATCTTCTGCTGTGCCTGTTTGGGTTCTCAATCGTCGCATACGCGCTTATGCAGAACGACCTGAATAAGATGGCATAATTATGAGAAGAAAGCGTCTGATACGAATAATTACATATACGCTTTGCATTATCATGGCGGGTTTTGTATATGGCATATTTGCCAGATATACGGGACTCGCCATTCCGTGTCCCATCTACACAGCCACCGGGCTGAAATGCCCCGGCTGCGGCGTGACCCGCATGTGCATGGCTCTGATGCAGCTTGATTTCCATGAGGCTTTCCTCTGCCACCCTGTGCTGTTTCTGCTGCTGATACCCTTAGGAACTGTCTGCGTGGGAAGCGCGGCCATGTATGTAAGGGATGGGAGCAAAACGTTACAGCCCTGGCAGAATGTTATCTTGTATATCAGCATTGTGCTCTTAATCGGATATGGGGTGATCCGGAATATCATATAAGCCAGATAAGGCAGCGGAAAATGCCGCTGCCTTATCTGGCTTATAAACTTATTCTGCCATTAAAAACCAATCTGACGTTTTATTTAGGAAATCACTGCATAAAACAGTATTTCTTCCATAATCAGTCACTCTCATCCAGCCCCTGTTCCTGCTCTTCCTGAATCTTGGGAAAAGCGGAAAGCATAGGCTTCACATCATACCCTTTGATTTTGCGCTGCACGTAATTGGCGGTAATCCTGACTACAACCGGCGACAATGCCAATACGCCAATCAAGTTGGGGATAGCCATCAGGCCGTTAAACGTATCGGACAAATCCCACGCCAGCTGCAGATTCATGGTCGCCCCAAACACAATAAATACAATGAATATGACACGGTAAATAATCGTTGCCTTTGAGCCGAAGAGATACTCAAACGCCTTTGTCCCATAATGGCTCCAGCCGAGCACCGTGGAGAACGCAAACAGGAGGATGGCAACTGCGATAAAGGCGGGACCTACATTACCAAACACTTTGGAGAACGCTTCGCCAACCAAAGCAGAACCTTCCGAACTGCTCAGCACTTCACCGGTATTCAAATCCACCAGACCGGAAGACAATACCACAAATGCCG
>CANOHX010000091.1 GCA_947565885.1 uncultured Lachnospiraceae bacterium | reverse complement strand
TATAATTTTTGTGACATATAAAATCTCGTCATTAAAGAATTGGTTTATGATTTATAAATAGAATAATAAACCAATTCTTTAATGACGAGATTTTATATGTCACAAAAATTATAACGCACGTTTTTGCGTACGTCAACAATTTTATAAATTAATCGAACCATCTGTATTCCCAGAATAACCGTCTGTCGTAAATCTATTGAACGCATAATCCTTTTTCCCTATAATGATGTCACGCAAGGAGGTGAGCCCATGAAAGTTGAAGTCAAAATTGACAGTTCCTGCACCGAGCCGCAAGTTATCATTATGGCTTCTTCGGTAACGGAAGAGGTCAACAACATCCTTAAAAAATTATCGGAGGATACGCTGCAGATTATTTCCGGCAGCAAGGACGGAAAAATCAAAGTGCTGGAACAGGAAGATTTGATTCGGATTTACGCCAGCGATAAGAAAATCTTTGCGGTGACCGACAAGGGGGAATACGTGCTGCGCCAACGGCTGTATGAGCTGGAAGAACGGCTGGACACACGCTGGTTTGTGCGTATCTCGAATTCCGAGATTATCAATTTAAAAAAAGTCAGCCACTTTGATTTGAGCATTACCGGCACAATCTGCGTCAGGCTGTCAGACAATACGACAACATATGTCTCTCGGCGTTACGTCTCCAAAATCAAAAAACTATTAGGAATATGAGGTGATTGCTATGAAAAAGAAACTTATACTGCGCTGTGCCCTTGGTTTTCCCATCGGCGTCACTATCGGACAGATAATCTCCATTATCATTTCATTAATTTGGGCAAACGGATATTACGCGCCCTGTGTGCCGGAACTGGCTGACGCTATGGGCAACGAAGTCAATGCCGTCATTTTGCAGACTGCGCTCTGCGGACTGCTTGGCATCGGATTTTCCGCCAGCAGCATCATCTGGGAAATAGAACACTGGAATCTTGTAAAACAGACAGGAATTTACTTCCTGGCTGTCTCTGCCATTATGATGCCAATTGCGTATTTTACTTATTGGATGGAACACAGCCTTATCGGATTCCTAAGTTATCTGGGAATATTTGCTTTGATTTTCGTGATTGTATGGGTGATTCAAGTTACTATCGGCAGAAAAAACATTCGGAAAATGAATGAAAATTTACAGACATACAGAAATCGTTAATTATATATTATTCCGGCCCTCTTGCTTACAGGTCTTCCGCGGGAAATTCCATATTCGCGGAAGACCTGATTTGAATTTCATGCTTTTTCAGCTTGATTAATTCAGCTAAAACCGTTGAACTATCAGCCTTAGCTTTTATTGCTTTAAATGGAATTTTGATACCAGTTCTTTCAGGGCAGAAGCCTGGCTTGTCAGTTCCTCACTGGCAGCAGCGCTGGATTCTGCCGTATCCACATTACTCTTTACAACAATGGCTATCTGATCAATGCCATGGCTGATTTCCTCCGCAGCGCCAGCCTGCTGCTGCGTATAATCTGCAATGCCGCCAATCAGACTGTCCATTTCCTCCGCTAGCTCTGCTGTTGCCAGCATGGAAGTTGCTGTATCTTCGGCAGCAGTGACCCCTTCTTCCATAGAACTAATCGTCTCCCCAAGCAGTTCCGTCGTCTCCTGAGCAGCATCGGCAGATTTGCCTGCCAGAGTCCGAACTTCTTCAGCTACCACTGCAAAGCCTTTTCCTGCTTCTCCTGCCCGGGCAGCTTCTACCGCTGCGTTAAGGGCAAGGATATTCGTCTGGAATGCAATGTCATCAATCGTCTTCACTATCTTGTGGATTGCATTGGATTTCTCGCTTATTTTCTGGATTACTTCGGTCATATTCTGCATCTTGGCGTTGCTCTCCATAAGCCCCTCTTTCACTTCCCTGGAGATGCCGCTGGCTTCCTGCGCACTCTGTGCTACTTTTTGCACGCTATCAGTCACCTTTCCAATATGCCCAGCCAACGCTTCTACTTCCGCCGCCTGTTCCGTAGAACCTTGGGACAGATTCACTGCCGTATTAGAAACCTGTGCAGCACCAGCAGCAACATCTCTCGAAGATACGCTCATCTGCCCAATCACGACATTAAGCTCAACCGCAATCTCTTCCATAGATTCCTTAATCTTAGCGAACTCACCAATATAATCATTTTCCAATTCAAATGCCAGGTTGCCCTGGGCTATCTCCAGCAAAGTATCTGAGACTTCGTTAATATATTTTATGTAATCGCGCAGCCTTATGGTAATCTGGTTAAAACCATCCGCCAAAACGCCCAGCTCATCCCTGGATCTATAACGGATAGCCTGATCCAGTTCACCCTCCGCAATCCGGGTAGCCACCCGGCTCATCTCTTTCACCGGCCTGCCGATAATCCGCCGAATCTGCAGGACCACGATAAGGGTCAGTATAAGAACCGCTATGACAGATACTGTCACCATGGTTTTTGTCAAATCATAAAGTTCCGATAAGACCTCCGCCTTAGATACATAGGCTACCGCCATCCAACTGCTCCCCGCAACTTCGGCTATCTCTATGTAAGTATCTCCATAAAAGCTAAGTCCTGTATTACCGGCTTGTATCTGTTCCCCTGCATAAGAATACATCCCGCCAGCCTCACTCAGCTTCTCCCCTACTACTGCTTCGTCCTTGTGTCCGATAATCGTATCGGTACGCGTATCGACCAGGAAAATGCTTCCGGTATCCTCAATCTGGATATTGCTTACAATATCAGAAATAACATTCAGATACACATCTGCCGCCGCAACGCCGCGCACTGCACCGTTACCGTCTTTCAGCACACCGGATGCCCCCACCACATATGACTGGCTGTCCTCATCAAAATATACATCCCCTAATATAAAGTCTTCCGATTCCAGACCGTCCAGATACCAGCTTTTTACAAGTGCGTCAAAATCCGGTCCCGGCACGAAAGATGCATGGTACAAAGAGCCGTCCGTCAAAGCCACATACATTCCCGCCGGATAAGCTTCATTCTGCCCTTCCGTATGCTTAACATATTTTTCTATTTGCGGAATATCCATATCTTCATACTCTATGGTGTCTCTTTGGGTTTCCAGCATGGTAAGCGTCCGATTCATCCATGCTCTGGTCTCCTGAAGCGTCTTATCCGTAGTTGTATGCAGTATTTCTTCACTTTTTTCCAACAAGTTCTTGGACATACTGTCATATACCACTGCCAGCAATGCAGACACAGCAATGATAACGCTCACAATAACAGCTGCCACCAATTTTACGGTAATCCCTATCCCCCGTCGTTTTAAACCACTGGTTGGGGGACTGATTGTTTTTGTCTGGCTCATCTTCGTTCCTCTCTTTCTCCTCCTACATGTAATATTTTCCTTAAAAATTATAACATAGAGAACCAGGCATAGCAATCTTCATTTAGATAAGTTTAATTAGTACCACTCATATTTCATCTCATTTCCCAATCCCAAATACTTAACTGCCTGTTACAATTCTTTTCTTCAAAGGTATGCAAATAGTTAAAGAGCTGCTCATTATTATGTACAATTCCGTTTTCTTTGCATTTCCGATGAAAAATCCGCATCAGCTCTCTGCTATTATCGCTTTCTATCATATATTGATTTCCGTATGTACGGATATATTTTTCTTTCAGTTCCGGAAACAGACGGTCTAACTGCTCATAGAAATATTCCCGGTTTCCTTCTCGCAATGTCAATCCCATCCCAAAACAGATAACGCCATATACCTTTGCTTCAATACACATATCCAAAATACCAGAAATATTATCTTCGGTATCGTTAATAAACGGCAAAATAGGCGTCATCCATACAATTGTTGGTATTTCTGCCTCTCTTAGCTTTTTCAATACTTCAAATCGTTGTCTTGTCGTACTTACATTGGGCTCAATCTTTTTGCACAGTTCTTCATTATAAGTAGTCAAAGTCATTTGAACGACGCATTTTGTATTCTCATTTATTTTCTGCAAAAGGTCTAAATCCCTTAAAATACGGCTTGATTTTGTAATAACCGTAAATCCAAACCCTTTCTCATATATTAATCGTAAAGCCTTTCTGACATTTCCGAGTTCCATTTCCAGCGGTATATAGGGGTCTGTCATAGAGCCAGTGCCTATCATGCATTTTTTACGCTTATGGTCCAGAGCATACTTCAATAAATCAATCGCATTTTCTTTGACTTCAATATCTTCAAACGCGTGTTCCATGTGATAACATTTGCTTCTGGAGTCGCAATAAATGCACCCATGAGAGCAGCCACGATATAAATTCATCCCATTCTTAGCCGATAATATTCCTTTCGCTTTCACGAAGTGCATGTTATGTCCTCCTTAATTCTTTATCTGAAAAAGTTACCGCCAGTTTTACTGCTTCACTTTGGGTTTTGATGTCGGTCTGCCTTTATCATCCTCCTTATGAAACTGAAACTACGTTGTCTTCCACCGCTTGAGCGTAGGAAAAAACTTTTGCATCATGCTGCGCGCTTCATTTTCTTCCATATCAGAATGAGCCTTAACCATATGTGGAATACAAAACTCAATCATTTCGTCCATTGTGCAATCCCTTGTAAAAGCGCCATTTTCAAAACAATACTTGCAGTAATCCTCATTTTTGCTTCCATCCTTATTTCTCCCATACATTTCATCGGTATTGCCCATTGGCATGCCACAGCATTGACAATATTTTTCAGTCATTTTCAATCCTCCTAAATTCAAAATCTGTTTGGTTACACAAATAATATAACATACAAACACTGACACCCTATGTCAGGATTTTAATTTATCATAAATTTTTTTGCCTGTTCTGCCACAATGACACTGAGATACGCAGGCTCAATAATTTCTCTTTACCAAGTAAATGATACACAATTTTAAGTTTTTTACTAATCCAGAGTATTCATCCAACAACATTTATTTTAAAAATCAGCTCCTTTACAACTGCCCCTATCCTGCTCTATAATAGAATCACTTAGGAAAACGCTGATTGACGAACTTCTTTCAAATAATGCAGCCGCCTTATTATAATGAAAAACAGGAGAACCTTTATGGAAATTGAACGTAAATTTTTGCTGAAAAACCTGCCTGATAATCTTGTCAGCTACCCTTATCACCAGATTGAACAGGGCTATCTCTGTACAGACCCAGTGGTGCGCATCCGTAGGCAGGACGAAGAATATTACCTGACATATAAATCGAAAGGACTGCTGGCAAGAGAAGAATATAACCTGCCGCTTACCAAGGAAGCCTATGAACATCTGCTGCCCAAGATAGACAGCATTTTGATTTGCAAAAAGAGATATCTGATTCCCATAGATTCCGAGCTGATCATTGAACTGGATATTTTCGAGAGGGAACTTGCGCCTTTAATTCTTGCGGAAGTAGAATTCCCCACAGAAGAAATGGCGCTTGCTTTCACGCCCCCAGAATGGTTCGGGGAAGACGTAACTTACTCTCCAAGCTACCACAACAGCGTACTCAGCCGGAAAATTTGAATCCATTTACCTGCTTTTTCGCTTATCCTTGGCAAACTAGGAGGGGCTGTCATAAAAAACAGCCCCTTTTTAAAACATATCTCAGATATTCTTCACTTTCGCAATGTCAATCAGGTTCAGTTCCTCGCTGACACTGGCATGTTCCAGGCTCCTCGCCAGCGCATTGGCAGTATCCATCGCCGTGATGCAGTACACTCCGGTTTCAATGGCATTCCTGCGAATTAAAAAGCCGTCACGGCTCTTGTCTCGCCCCTGTGTGGGCGTGTCAATGACCAGGTCAATCCTATGCCCCAGGATCAGGTCCATCACATTGGGAGATTCCTGGGCTATCTTATTGATACGCCTTGCCTTTACGCCACGCGCTTCCAAATACTTTGCCGTACTCCTGGTAGCATAAATTTTATACCCTAACGCTTCAAACCGCTTTGCAATGTCCACAGATTCCGGCTTATCTGCATCCTTGACGGTCATAATCATCTGCTTATACTTGGGAAACTGTACGCCGGCGCCTAAAAATGCTTTATACAGCGCCTCATCAAAGGTCCTGCCTATCCCTAAGCATTCCCCTGTTGATTTCATCTCCGGTCCCAGGCTGATTTCTGCCCCGCGCAATTTCTCAAAGGAAAATACTGGCATCTTGATTGCCACGTATTCCGCTTCCGGCGCAAGCCCGGTGGGATACCCCATGCCCTTTAAGGTATTGCCGATAATTACCCGCGTGGCAAGGTCCACAATGGGAATGCCGGTCACTTTGCTGATATAAGGAACCGTCCTGGAAGAGCGCGGATTCACCTCTATGACATACACTTCTTCGTCCATAGCGATAAACTGAATGTTAATCAGGCCCACGACATGAAGCGCGCGCGCCAGCCGCTCTGTATAATCAACAATCTTCTCTTTCACTTTCCAGCTAATCGTGGGGGCTGGATAAACGGAAATACTGTCGCCGGAATGCACGCCCGTACGCTCAATATGCTCCATAATGCCCGGGATTAAAATATCCTCGCCATCGCAGACCGCATCCACCTCAATCTCTTTGCCCTGCAGATACTTATCCACCAGAATTGGATGGTCCTGGGCAATGCGGTTGATTATCTCCATAAATTCCTCAATCTCTTCATCCGAATAGGCAATCTGCATCCCTTGCCCGCCAAGCACATAGGACGGACGCACCAATACCGGATAACCCAGGTGGTTGGCAACTTCTTTCGCTTCCTTTGCGGTAAATACCGTTCCTCCAGCAGCGCGTGGAATCTGCGTCTGCTCTAAAATTTTATCAAACAGTTCGCGGTCTTCCGCAGCATCCACATCCTCCGCTTTCGTCCCCAAGATGGGTACGCCCATCTTCATCAGGCTTTCCGTGAGTTTAATCGCCGTCTGCCCGCCAAACTGCACGACTGCGCCGTCCGGCTGCTCCAAATTGACGATGCTCTCCACATCCTCCGGCGTCAGCGGTTCAAAATATAATTTATCTGCGATATCAAAATCCGTGGAAACAGTCTCCGGGTTATTGTTGACAATAATCGTCTCATAGCCCTCCTTGGCAAACGCCCAGGTACAGTGCACGGAACAATAGTCAAATTCAATTCCCTGACCGATGCGGATGGGACCAGAGCCAAGCACAAGCACTTTCTTCTTATCCTTGACATATTCTGCTTCATTTTCACTGCCAAAACATGAATAATAATAGGGCGTCTGCGCCGCAAATTCCGCCGCACAGGTATCTACCATCTTAAAGGCTGCAGTAATTCCATTTGCGTAACGCAGTTCACGGATTTCTGTTTCCTCTTTTCCGCTCAGGCGGGCAATCACATTATCCGGAAATTCCAGCCGTTTTGCCTCTTTCAATAATTCTATGGTTAGCTCCTCTTTTTCCAGACGTTCCTCCATCTCTGTAAGGATGGCAATCTTATCAATGAACCAGTGGTCAATCATCGTGATATCATGGATTTCCTCATAAGAAATCCCTCTGCGCAGCGCTTCTGCAATCACCCAAATCCTGCGGTCATCGACCTTTTTCAGCTGCTTTAACAGACCTTCCCGGGAAAGCGCCGTAAAATCATAGGAGCGCAGGCAGTCTACATGCTGCTCCAGAGAGCGGATTGCTTTCATCAGCGCACCCTCAAAATTCGTACAAATGCTCATGACCTCCCCGGTCGCTTTCATCTGGGTTGTCAGCGTACGCTTCGCCGTAATAAATTTATCAAACGGTAAGCGCGGAATCTTCACGACACAGTAGTCCAGCATGGGCTCAAAACTGGCGTACGTCTTGCCGGTGATAGCATTTTTGATTTCATCCAAGGTATAGCCGAGGGCAATCTTTGCCGCCACCTTGGCAATCGGATACCCGGTCGCTTTGCTCGCCAGCGCGGAAGAACGGCTGACCCTGGGATTTACCTCGATGACGCAGTACTCAAAACTCGTAGGATGGAGCGCATACTGCACGTTACATCCTCCGGTGATATTAAGTTCCGAAATGATGTTCAGCGCAGACGTCCGCAGCATCTGGTATTCCTTATCCCCCAATGTCTGAGAAGGGGCCACGACAATGCTGTCCCCGGTGTGTACGCCTACCGGGTCAATATTTTCCATATTACATACCGTGATGCAATTGCCAGCGCTGTCGCGCATTACTTCATACTCAATCTCTTTCCAGCCGGCAATGCAGCGTTCCACCAGAACTTCCCCCACGCGGCTCAGGCGCAGGCCATTGGTAAGAATGTCAATCAGCTCAGTTTCATTGTGGGCAATGCCGCCGCCGCTTCCGCCGAGCGTATACGCCGGACGCAGCACGACCGGATAGCCGATGGTATTGGTAAAAGCTATGCCGTCCTCCACATTGTGCACAACCTGGGAGGGTGCGCACGGCTCGCCAATCTTCTCCATCGTGTCCTTAAATGCCTGACGGTCTTCTGCCTTAAAGATGGTCTCGGAGGTCGTTCCAATCAATCTGACATTGTGTTTTTCTAAAAAGCCGGATTCCGCCAATTCCATGCCCAGGTTCAATCCTGCCTGTCCACCCAGCGTAGGCAGTACGCTGTCCGGCTGCTCCTTGCAGATAATCTGCTCCAATACTTTCACAGTCAAAGGCTCAATATAGACCTCATCGGCGATCTCCTTGTCCGTCATAATCGTTGCCGGGTTGGAATTCACCAGCACAACCTCCACGCCCTCCTCTTTCAGGGAACGACAGGCCTGCGTGCCCGCATAATCAAATTCTGCTGCCTGTCCGATGACAATCGGACCGGAGCCAATGACTAATACTTTCTTAATATTTGGATTCTTCGGCATTACTGATTCCCTCCCATCATATCTATAAACCTGTCAAACAAGTAACTGCTGTCCTGCGGTCCCGGACAGGCTTCCGGGTGGAACTGCACCGTGAAGATATTTTTGCCGGTGTATTTCAAGCCTTCATTCGTGCCGTCATTGACATTAATAAATGCCGGCACTGCCACCGCCGGGTCTAAATGCTCCGTATCCACGACATATCCATGGTTCTGGGAAGAAATGTACACTCTGCCAGTCTCTAAATCCTTGACCGGATGGTTGCCGCCGCGATGCCCATATTTCATCTTGTGGGTATCTGCGCCATTCGCCAAAGCCATCAGCTGATGCCCCAGGCAGATGGCGAATATTGGCGTATCCGATTGATACAGTTTTTTGAGTTCCCCAATGATCTCCTTACACTCCTTGGGATCGCCCGGTCCATTGCTGAGCATTATCCCATCCGGCTTGTCTGCTAAAATCTCCTCCGCATTCGTATGCGCCGGATAAATAATAACCTCACAGCCTCTTTGCTGTAAAGATTTGGCAATATTGTTCTTGGCGCCAAAGTCCATCAAGGCAACCCGCTTTCCTTTGCCTGCCAATCTGGATGTGCTGGCACATGTCACCTTCTCCACCACATTTCCAGTCTGGTACGCTTTCAGCCGGGGCAGTATTTCCTCAAGATGGTAATTTTCATTGGTGGTAATCATGCCGTTCATGGTTCCCTTTTCGCGAAGAATTTTCGTCAGCGCCCGGGTATCTATCCCTGCAATGCCCGGAATGTCATGCTTCACAAGAAAATCCTGTATTGTTCCCTCACAGCGGAAATTGCTGGGCATTCTCGACAGTTCGCGCACGATATAACCGTCTGCCCAGGGCCTTGCCGACTCCATGTCCGGCGTAATTCCGTAATTTCCAATCAATGGGTATGTCATGACGACTGCCTGTCCGGCATAAGAGGGGTCTGTGAGAACTTCAAGATAACCTGTCATAGAAGTGTTGAATACAATTTCACTGATTACTTCCCTGGCAGCGCCGATGCTGCTGCCTTCAAATACTGTTCTGTCTTCCAGTATCAGAAATGCTTTCATGTACCTACCACCCTTTCTTGTGTTGGCTGAGTTATGTAAGGGTTCCGTATTCGTTTGAGTTTCCCTATTTTTAATAATAACCGATATTTCAGCGCCAAAGGCAGCAAGACCTTTTGGTACTAAAATATCAATTACTAGAACAAAGTGGGCAAGCCCACTTCAACTCCCCTACCCCTGAATCTTGAGGGGATTGCACACTTTGACGCGCCGAGCACAATTGCGAAGCAATATTTTCCTCTTGTGCGAGTGCGCATCCTGCCCGGAGGGCTTTTATCTTATAGGAAAGTCCGTACTTTCACACGTTAATGCGACAAGGTCTTTCCTATAAGATGAAAACTCAAACCGTATTAGGTCTTGACACCACAGGTGTTTTATGCCCAAATTGTAGAAATTCTATCACACTTCTTTTACTTTTTCAAGGGTTCTCAGAAATTCTTAATGATAAATACCAAAGAATATGCTACCATAGATTCATGGTACATTGTTTAAAAGTGTTTGGTTTCTGGAGGAACATAGAATGGGAAATCCCAAAATATTACTTTTTGATTTAGATGGCACTTTATTAAGAAATGATAAAACTGTATCTGGATATACTCTGCAAATATTATCTAAATGTAAAGAACGTGGGTATTTAATTGGCATTTCAACTTCAAGGAGTGAACAAAATTGTTTGGGCTTTTTAAGAGAAATGAAGCCGGATATTCTTATTTCCAGCGGCGGGGCATTGGTACGGGTAAACAATAAAATTATCTGTTCTTCTTCTTTTTCAGTAATAGAGACAAAAAGCTTTATTGAATCAGCAAGAAAAATATGCGGTATGGATTGTGAAATTACGGTTGATACATGCGATGCACATTACTGGAATTATAAGTCCAATCCAAAAGAGCGGGATAAAAGTTGGGGAGACAGCATATATACGGATTTTACAGACTTCAAGTACGAAGCTTTGAAGATATGTGTTGACATCCCTCATCCCAGCCTAGCACAGGAATTATGTGGACATTTTTCAGGGCTTGACAGTCAGCGATTTTCAGATGGCAATTGGTATAAGTTTACAAAAAGCGGGATTACAAAAGAAAAGGCGCTATTGGCAATATGTGAAACATGCCATGTAGCTGCAGCAGAAACGGTTGCTTTTGGAGATGATTATGCAGATATAGGTATGTTAAAGATATGCGGTATTGGGGTAGCGATGGGCAATGCAGTACAAGAGGTCAAAGATATTGCTGATGACATCACACTTTCAAATGAGGAGGATGGCGTAGCCGCCTATTTGGAAAAATGGATTATTTAAAGAATATCAGATCGAGGCTGTAAAAAATCTTGTGTCTATGAATTTTAGACTTTCCTGATAAGAATT
>CANOHX010000090.1 GCA_947565885.1 uncultured Lachnospiraceae bacterium | reverse complement strand
CCGCCGCCTTTACTCCCGCATCCGCGCCTGTCTGCAAAGCAGCCGCAACGACCTCATCTCCCGACACTTCCTCACCCTTGAATGCCTTCGCCGCCAAACCAATCCCCACAGCCATGAATGCCGCCTGCATTCCTGCCACTCCCGCCTGTTTCCCAAGGTTGATGGCTAATTCTTTGGTATTGTACACATTCCAGTCCGTCTTCGGGATCACGCCCGTCTCCTGGACTTCTGTCTGCAGCCGTTTTACATCTTCCTTTGTAATAGGGTCCGAGGCGATATCCACTTTGTCCGTGCCGCCGATGTGGTCAGTCACGCTTTTATTGGGGAATGCTTTCTGCACCTCCTCCACCTGTCCTTTTGAAACGACAAATCTTGCATTATTATAATTTCCATGCTTGAACAGGCCTACTGTTGACTGCGCATCCTGCCCAAACTTAAACTGGTACTGGTGGACAATCTGCCCGGTTCTGATATTATATATCACAACATCAAAAGAGTTTTTTCCAAACGCCTCCCCTTCCTTGGGTATCCTTGCACGAAGTTCAGATTTTTGGAGCGCTGCCTTGGCATTGAAATTATTCACATGGTACTGCTCCGCAATAAAGCCATCCAGGTTCAGGCACTCCTTCACCCCTCCGTCCATCCGCATGACTGTCCGCATCATCTGGGCGTTTGCCTGCTCCATAGTTTCATTGATTTTATTCAGGTAGTCCCCGTATTCGTTGACCGCCACCCCTTTTGCTGCATCCTCCAGGCGGTCAGATAACCACCGCTCCTTCGTCCTTCCGTTTTCCGCATGCTTTGTCAGGTCCTGCAGATCCGCATCATATTCCCATATAGAACGGACAATTTCTTCTTTCATGCCCTGGATTTCTTCTTTGGGTTTTTCAGGAAGCTCCTTCCCAAGCTGCTCTTCCAGCCATGCAAATTCTTCCTGCTCCTCCCCGCTCTCTTTATACGCACCCAGGAAACGATTCCATATTTCCCTGACCTTTTCTGCTTCCTGCACGCCCAGCCCATCCATCGTAATTTCATCTATTTCTGTCTCTTTATCCGCTTCTATCGGTGTTACTTCCTTTTGTTCTTCGGCTGATTTTTTCTCTGCCTCTGTTCTCCGGCTATATTCCTTTTTTATTTCTTCCATCCGGTTTCCCTCCCATTTATTTGTCTCTGGAAGCGCACTTAAATTTTCTTTCTTTATATTCTTTTTCCAGCTTCGCGATATCGTCTTTCATGACCTCATTCAAGGAATGCGTCGCCCTTATCGCTCCCAGGATATCTGATGTGTCAACGCAGGGTTTCCCTTTCACATAGGCATTCTCAATCCCATCCTTGACAACGCCCTCAATGTCCGCCCCGCTGTATCCGTTGCTCTCCGATACCAGCCTGTTGACATCCACTTTATTGAGGTCATCCGGCCTGCGCTTCTTTATATGGATTTCAAATATTTTCTTCCGCTCTGCCGCAGTCGGCAGCTTTACATAGAAGATTTCATCGAACCTCCCTTTCCGCATCAGCTCCGGGGGCAGCTTCATGATGTCGTTTGCCGTCGCCACGACAAACACCGCGCTTTTTTTCTCCTGCATCCAGGTCAGGAACTGTCCAAAAAGCCTTGTCGTTACCTCTGCGCCGCCTCCGGTCCCTCCGATTCCTGCAAATGCCTTTTCCAATTCATCCACCCATAAGACGCATGGGGAGATGGCTTCCGCCAGGGAAATTGCCTGGCGCAGGTTTGTTTCTGACTCCCCTACATATTTTCCCATGAGGCGCCCCATGTCCAGTTTCAGCAGGGGGACTTCAAATAATTTGGCGGACGCTTTTGCATTCAGGGATTTCCCGCAGCCCGGAACTCCCGCAATCAATACCCCTTTGGGTAGCTCCACGCCATATCTCCCTGCCTTTGCCATGTCCTTCAATATGACGGACTTCCGTCCCAGCCACTCCTTTAAGTTCTCCAGGCCCCCGATATCTTCCATGCCTTCGCTGACTGGTATCATTTCCAATATCCCCGCCTTGCGTATCATCTGCTGTTTCTGTTCCACGATAAGCCGGACTGTCTCCCTGTCAATTTTCCCCCTCGCCGAGACGTCCAGTGCAAGGATTGTCTCTATCTCCAGCTTGGAAAGCCCTTTAAATGCCACCACGATTTCATCCAGCAGTTTGCCATACAGGCTGCCCAGGTTGGTTTCTTCCAGAAAGCCGCAGATGATTTCCCGTATTGTATCTTCATCCAGGAAATCCTCCTGCAGAAGGACCATGTATTTTTCCAGTTCTTTCGGTATGCTGACAATGGGGGAGATGAAAATAAATGTCGTCTCCAGCCGCCCTTCCTCTATCCTCAGGCAGGCATTTTTCAGCAGGGCCACAAGTTTGGGGTCTTCCAGATACGGATGGATATCCTTGACAATCAATATCTTCCTGTCCAGCTCCTCCTGGCGGACCCCGTCCCTGATTACATCATACAGCGTTTTTACACTACCATCATCTTTGCCATTTATGGTTTCATGGACAGGGACGGCTTTCCCTTTTTCCACCTTCTTCCGGTTCATGAGACCGTCCATCTCATTCCATTCCCAGACTTTCCGGCTGCCTGTGACCTCTAAAATCATGTCATCCATCTTATTGTCGTCAAAGCTGTCAATATAAATAATTGGTATCTGCGCGTCAATGTATTCCCGCAGCTTCACTTCAAACTTTTCTACTCTCATTTGTTCCTCCATGCTTATTACAATGCTTTCTGCGCGTTCTTCAGATACAGCTCCAGGACATCCAGCAAATCATTGTACACATCCGTTACAGAATCCCCCAAAGCCGCTTTCTTCGTCTCCTCATCCGCAAAATCAACATCCCGCAGTTTTATGTTCTTCTTCTTAAATTCCTCCCGGCTCCTGATTTCCAGGCTGACCGTTGGACGGTTGACGCCTATGCATTCCATATTTTCCATCCACTCTGTTATACTGAATCCTTCTCCAAAGAGATACACCCTGCCGCAGCCTTCCTTTGCAAGCCGTTCCAATTCTTCCTGGGAGTCTGCAATATGGTCCATCCCTTCAAGCTGCTCTTCACTGACATAAGGCTTTAACTTCTCTTTCAGCCCTGCGCGTCTCATTACAGCCTGTACGTCAACTTCCCCTGCATCTTCCTGCCGCGCGCCCAATGCTTCTGCCAGCCTCCGTCCAAAATCCTGTCCGCTGCTGTCCAGCCCCCTGACTGCCTGCAGGATATCATCATAATAATTGTTTTCCAGCCACCGCTCCAGCTTGCCATTTGAAAAATATTCTGCTGCCAGCCCTATGTCAAAATTTTCCCGAAGTTCCTCAATATCCCTCGCTTCTGCCCCATTCTTCATGACCAATGGAAATTTAATGCGTTTCATGTATCTTTCCTCCTTCTTCTCTCTGTCCTGTTTTGCAGGACATATTGGTATACCCTTGTGATGTTTCTCAGATGTAATGGCATGTAACACTTTGCGCCACATACCAAATCGTCAGGAACCATCCTTAAAAATGTTTTTCATCTGCCTTCCCCCTGTAATTTTCTAAAAGGCGTTTCCCCTCACGGTAAGTGTAACCCTGCGCCATTTCTTCCTTATATTTTTGGAAATCTACCCGGAAAGATTCTATTTCATCCAGTAAAAATGCAGCCAACCTCCTTTCTTCCTGGGATTGGTAACCGAGAAGATAGAATCTGCCTCCCTGAAATTCAACCGCAACAGGAAAAAACTTAATCCTTTTCTTTTCATTTCCTGGGTTTTTCATTTCCAGCCAAATAATGTCCCTGTCTGATATACATTTCAGCAGATCCCCGAACAGCTTTAAAAACGCGCCCCATCCTGGTTCTTCATACTGTCCAATTTCACGCCGGACCAGTTCCTGCGCCTCCTCCCTTTTCCCTTTTTCAGCTACGGACATCAGACTGTTCACAATCCCCTCAAACTCATGTCTTTCCAACGCCTGTTCACTTTTCAATATTTTAATGATGATCGCCAGTTCCAAAAAAGAAACCTCTCCATTCTCCCAACTGTCAGAAATCTGGTAGCATTCCCTGTCAGGACGGTACTGCACTTCCCTCCCGCTGTATTCCTCACTGAGGAACAACCTTATTTTCTGAATGTCCCTGTCAAATGTACGCTTGTCTATGCCGTGTTCCACACAGAATGACGCTTTCCTTATTTCTTTCCCCCTGCCCAGCGACTCATACAATTTGAGTATCCTGGTTGCCATATCTGTCCCTGCCATTTTTCCAGTCCTCCGTTACAGTCATATCATACCCTATGCCAACGACATATCATGTCATTGGCGGAAAACTTTTTCTAAATTTTCAAAAAAAATATAGCCATTGCACTGTAGGTATAAATATTATGGAACCGGCTTCCTTTTCTCTCTAAATCTTCCTTTCTTTTTTGGGAGTCAATATCCAATGTATACATTATATATTTTATACATCAGTTATTCAAGAAGAAGTTTTCCAGTATAATTACCAAAAACTCCGAACCCGGCTTTTCCCGGATTCTGGACGCAGGGAGGCTCATCATGGTACGTTTACGCATACTGGAAATCCTAGAAGAACAGAATCATTCCAAATACTGGCTTTTCAAGCAGATGGACCTAAGCTACCAGAACTTCAACCGCATGGTCACGAACCAGACAAAGTCCATCCGCTTTGAGAACCTCGACAGGCTCAGCGACCTTTTAGGCTGCCCCATCGGCGACCTGTTCGAGAAGACCAGTGACTCCACGGAAGAATAAACGGGAGGGATGCCCCGGAAAACCTCTGGAACATCCCTCCCATCCTGCTATCTTCTATTTTTTATGCTGCCAATTAAAGATTATATGGATTTCTTTTTTACTCCTCCTGCATACACTCCGCAAACAGCCGGAACGCATACTTGAACCCCATGACAAATCCGTTCTCCTCAGCGGCGCTTGCTATGTAACATGCAAAGTCCCGGCATTTGTCATATTCCTCCTGTCCCATTTCTTTTTCTTCACCTCTTAACAGGTTCCTGATTTCTTCTTCCGTCTCCCTGCTGATCCTGTCTGCCCCCTCCTGCTCCCGGAGCATGTTCCGGTACAGTTCCCGTATCATTTTTTCCATATTTTTATTAAGGCATATGCCCTCCGGCAGATTATGTTTTTACCGCCGCCGTTCCATAAGCACATGCCTTTCCTCTCCTTTCACCATTTTTCTGCCCAACCTGCCGCCCATCCTTTCTGCATAGGGAAAGCTGCTGGATAGAATGCCTTTCCAGCCAGTTGCCCTGTTTCATACCAGCCTGCCCAGACCCCGGGCTTTTCCTTCCGTCTGAAACCCGTAAATATTTCCTCCATTATATGGCACTGCCGCCATTACTGCAAGCTGTGTTTATGGGCAGCCGGATTCTTATAAGATGCTGCCCCTCATTGCTTGCAAAGCTGCATTTACGGAATAGCCGGAATCCGGTTTATGCTTCCGCCAGCATCCCAATCTTTCTGAATATGATTTCCCGGCGTTCCTCCTCCAGCAGGCTTTCCATGTAGTAATGCCATCCCAGCACGTTTACTACTGCTTTATTTCCTGAAGCCCGGCAGGTCCTATATCGAAAGCCCTCCCATCCTCATAAGACGTGCCGTTCACAACAAAATGGATATGGAGGTTGTCGGTATCGTCGTGGACCCAGAACACTGCCTGCCAGCCAGTGAAAAAATACCCGGCAACATGATACCCTATTTCCAGAGCCTCGCTGGTTCCTTTATACTTCATTTCCTCCATGCTGAATGACAGGACATAATGCAAGGTCTGTCTCTTATCCTCCTTGCGGAAATACTTCTTTACCTCCTCCATCTGGCTGTACATGCTGTCCGCATCCCCGAGCAGCACCCCCTGCGCGCCGCACACGTTCTCCCCGCCTGTTTTCCCATTGGCGGCATAAAGGACAAGGTTCCTGAAATCACTCCCATTCTGGCAGACTTTGTTCACAGCTTTAAAGACCGGCATAATTCCCTGACCTCCTTTATCATTTCCTGCGTTTCTTCCAAAACCCCAATGCCTGCGTCAATCTTGTTCAGGCTTGTCTTCATCCTCTGCACGGCTGACCTCTGTATGGTGTCCAGCCCGCACCTCCCACGCTTATTGATTGTGCTATTTAACACATAGTCCCCCAATTTCAGCCCTCTGCGTTCTGCCATGTCATATAATTTCTTCCTTTCATCCTCTGTGCACCGGAACTCAACTTTAGCGTCCTTCATTTCCAATATCTCCTTACATAAAATTATTGTTTACTTTAGTGTTTATTGATTATTTTTTCTTAATGGACGCCTTCGTTGATTATCTATCCGTGCCCTGCCTTGATTTTAAGTAAACCTATCGATATTTATTGTTTGCATTATCCTGTTTTTAGGAATCTGTTCTTTTTTGTTTCTTCTTTAACTATTTTTATCCACAAACAGGAAATCCCAAATGCATTTTTCCTTAATAATAACAGGATTACGGAAATGTCGGACAAATTATCGGGAATGATTTGGAATTAACAAAAGAAAAAACAATAGAATAAAGCTGCATCAGAGATTGGAGGAATCCCCATGTACCAGGACAATCTATCAGACTTAATAACCGTAGACGAGTTCTGCGAACTCTTATTCATCGGAAAGAATGCCGCCTACCACCTGCTGAACGCAGGGGAAGTCAAGGCGTTCCGCATCGGGAGGATTTGGAAAATCTCCAGGGAATCCGTGCATATGTATGTCAGGCGGAAAAGCTGCCTGTAACAGCGTCAGCAGAAATGTCCGAATAACTGGAAAAATCCCCGGAATTTTTTTCCTTCCGGGGACTTGCTGTCTCAACATTATATGTTTTTCACAGGCTACCAGCCATTTTTCCTATTTGAGACATCTGTTTAATTGGGATTCTGGAACTCCCGGAATCCCAGGCATTGGCACAAACTGTAATTTGCGAAGCCTACGCAAGCCGCTTTCCATATTTTTCCAGATAGGCTGCTGCCTGTTCCCGGGACAGCCCAGCCTTATCCTGCAGTCTGCTTACAATGGCTGCATCATCCTGCCCCATTTCAATAATCATCTGCGCCCTGCCTTGATATATTCCCTTCTGCATTCCCAACCGTATCAACTTCTCTGATTCCGTCTCAATCACTGTTCTACCCATGATATTCACCGTCTCCACTCCGTTTCGGTCCGCGCATGGCAGAGGTTCACCGAACCTCTTGCGCCCTTTCTTCATTCTTATTGCACAACCACAATGTCCGAAGCCCAGCACAGCAGTGTACGCACAAAAATCTCCCTCATGCCCACTACTGCGGCTTGGCATGTCCCATGTGCAACCTCAAAAAAGCCGACCGGCTTACATCCTGCATTTATGCAGATAAGGTACATATATTCTTCCGCTTTATCCGACAGGCAAAACACTTCTTCCATGACCTCCACAATTTTTCCCGGGCTGTCCAAATTGTCAATGTCTGCATATTCTTTAGAAAATTCTTCCACTAAAACATTCTTCCCGCTTCCGTCAAGGACAGCGTTATACTTCTGTATCTTCATTTTTTCCTCCCTTTTCCGTCTCAATCACTTCTGTTAATGCCAAATCCCCGCCGTCCGTAAATCCCCACTCTGTTTCTGAATTGATAAATCCCTCCACACACTCGGGACAGTCAACCGGAAGCTCCCCGGCTGCGATAAATGTCCCATAAAAATTTACCAGAATGCCCGCTTGTACCTGCAAGGCGTACCGTCACTGTCCCCGTCAGCAAGCTCCCAGAAACAGAATCCCTCTGGTATTGTATTCCTGTCAATCCTTAGGTCGTTAAAATAACCTCTGACTCCTCTGATTTCCATCGGCATCCAACGTGCCTTTCCCGCATCGTACCTCATTCTTCACTTCCTCCTATCTTACATACATGCTGCCATATTCTTTCCTCCAATCTGCTTTAAAACCTCCACAAAAATAAGAGCATCCCAAATAAATGGAATACCCAAATTCAATTCACTATTATTTAATATTTTTTATCCATCTGATGTTTCGTATAAATATCTACCTTAACTGTAGATATTCCAACATCATTGCTGGTGAATACACCAACGGCTTTTGCAGCCTAGCCTCCAAGAAATCTTTATCACCTGACAGTATTACATCTATCCCATGATATATTGCGTCGCTCAGCACAGGAATGTCCTTTTCATCACGCAATTTCCCAAGCCATTCATCCGTGCTCTTGCAAAACCGGATGTCCAGCCCCCTGTACAGACCATACACTTTTTCAGCCTACCCGGCTATTTGTCTTCCAGCTTTTCTTTAAATTCCTGATCGATATATTCTGACACATATAGCACATGCCCCGATTCAAACAGCCTGCCCAGCAGTTCTCCGGCTTTACCCCCAAATACAAGCTCAGAGATAAGCATATTCGTATCCAGCATTATCTTCATTGATTCATCCTTTCCCTGCGGAATGCTGCCATATCTTCAATCATACCCTCCTCAGAATCCCAGCATTTATCTTCGCCAAAAACACCTTGGATTTCAGCCATCAATGCCTTGCTTTCCTGAGCTTTCTTTTTCTTCTGAGAATCAGAGAGATACTCTATGAAACTGGCTGCCGCCTTATAGTCTTCTTCTTCCAATCCATTCAGCATATCGTTTATTGTAGTTGCCGTGACAAGCGCCATAACAAATCTCCTTTTGCATTTCCATGTTATTTTTCTCTATAAACCTGCCATTCCATCCTATTCCACATTATCAGAAATACCAAATCCGAAGCAAAACTCCGAAAAACTTTACCAAAACATTACCACTTTAGAACCAAGAAGCCCGCAAGGCCTTAGTTTTACTGGCTTTGCAGACCTCATTTGTACAAATATGTTTATTCGAACTCGGCAAGTTCAGTTTGTTTCTTAATCCATTTTGTTTATTTCGCTATATCTAATTGCCGAGTTTATACATCAATTATGCACTATATTTAGGCTTACTGATTTTCTGTTGCCAAAGTGTTGCCATGGATTTATTATAATGTATCAATTAAAATAAATCCATCATAAATTATGTCTAAAAAACTTAATCTTTATTATAACAACATATCACTATTAAGAAAACTTCTAAAAAGTTTTGCCTTAATCATTATCTATACCACAAAAATACCTATATACACTTTCATTCTTTTTTTCGCGTCTAATCACCTGTGAAGATTTACATAGCTTTTCTGCAAATTTAGCAACTTTCATTGTGCTACACCCGACTATATCTGCAACCTCTTTTGCCATTATAGCATTTTCAAATGAATGAATACTTGAAATGTCCATCTCTAAACCCCCCAATCATAAACATTGATGCCGATTTACCAGGTGAAACTTTCCTTTCTGCCCGCGCCCTTTCTACTATATCTTTCAACATTTGCCCATAAAAAGCCGGAATTACTGGACCTATATTCCCATTAAAAAATCCATAATATCCATCTCCAGAAGTTTTTATCCCAAATTTTAAATCATCCAAACTAATTTTTTCTTTGCCCCTCGCCATAGTTTGGTTCCAAGATTCTTTTAATATGATACCTAAAGTTCTTGGCACCCCCATTGACGCACGTGCTAAAAGTTCAATAGCTTGCTTATAGCTGTATAAAAGTGTTTTAATGGATTTTTCACAACCATATGCCTTTAACCTTTCTTCTATGATATTTTCTGTAAACTCACTTATTCGCTTAAATGCATCATTTAACCCTTTCGCTCTTTCAAACATTTTATACAAATCTAATGAAATTTCATAAAAGTCCCTCTGTAAACGTATTTCTCCCAATTCGTAATTATCTGTAATAGCACACACTTTAAAAAAATATTTTTTCTTGTTCCTCTCAACCTTTTTAGCAAATAAGCTATTACCTTTTGTGTATCTGTTTTTAATTCTGAATATTCGTCTATATAAACGTAAATGCTCTCAATTTGTACCAAATCACATATTGTTGTTAATCCATCCAAAAACTCTGCTAACGTATAAGAAAACTCTTTATGTATCGTTTCCTCAGTTTGTTTTGTACTATTTTTACTATCTGTTTTCCCAACTAAAAAATCTTTAAATTTAATTTCAGTCTTTTTATTATAATCACTTTTTATAACTGAACCCCTTTTTTCTTCATTACACTCTACTTTAATCGGAACTCCAATTCGCAGTATATCATTAACTTTATTTATACAATCTTGTAATATTTCATGCAAATTACTTTCTTCATACCGCCCATTTGTTGGTATGATTTTATCCCATACTAATTTAAGGCTAGACTCCAAACAGCGCATTAATTCATAAGCAAAAAGATGTTCAATTTGTATATTATTATCAGACGAACATAGAGCCTCACATTTACTTAAATCAATATATATCGGCAATACACGTCTTTCCGTTTTCCATGTGTCAATACACTCCGCAAATCCTCAATACGTTTTAAGTCCTCCCACGCAACAGGAAGGATTTCCACTTTATATCCCATCCGCCCTCTCCCTTAACCGCTTTCTCGCCTCTGAAACGCTGATTGTCGGGGCTCCATCCAGTCTCTCCTGCTCTGCCTGCAGCACTTTCGCACGTAGCTGTAAAATCTGTTCACGCCTTTCAAAAACCTCTATACTCATAAGAACCAAATCACCCTCACCATTTTTAGTGATATATATTGGCTCTTTCGTCTCTTTTGCCATATTGGAAATCGTTGTATAGTCATTTCTTAATGATGCTGATGCTTTTATAATCATCCAAATCACCTCGTATCATTTTTTTGATATAAGTCACCAACCACCAGTTCAACTGGTGGTTTGATTTTAGCCCTCCAAAGGGCTATATTACTGCTCGCCCCACAGGGCGGTATCGCAAGCCTCTCTACTGGTCCGCTATAAAGCAGTACTGCTATAATCTTCTTTTCTTGATTCTTCTGCTTGCTCCTTAATGTACTTCTGCACAGCTTCATCGGTGATATTACCAATTGTTTCTACATAATACCCTCGCGCCCAAAATGCTTTATTCCATTTACTTTGCAATTCTGGATGTCTATCATAAATCATCAATGTACTCTTCCCTTTCAAATATCCCATGAAGCTTGATATACTCAGTTTGGGCGGAATCGCCACGCTTAAATGTATATGGTCTACACAAAATGCACCTGCAATAATTTCTACTTCCTTATACTTGCATAACGTTTTGATGATTTCTCTGATATCCTCTTTCACTTTCCCATATAGTGTTTTCTTCCTGTATTTCGGAATGAAAACTATATGGTACTGGCATTTCCAACGAGTATGTGATATGCTTTTATTGTCCATTTGGACCGCCTCCTATTCTTTGAGTTGGC
>CANOHX010000089.1 GCA_947565885.1 uncultured Lachnospiraceae bacterium | reverse complement strand
GGAAATGGAGAGCCTGTGACGCTCACCTGGTTTGTGGCGTTGGAAGGGTATTCCAAGCAATGGAATCCTGAAAAAAATCTTGCAGATGCCAAAATCCTGAAAAATACCGGCGTAAACCTGGAAATAAAAGCAGGGGATCTGACAGATTTGGACGCTTTGATTGCCACAGATTCCCTGCCGGACCTGATAACGGTAGAAGCGGGGGCAGCGGAACGGTTTCTGCTGGAAAACTCAGGCTTGGCAGTGGCATTAGAACCGCTGTTTGCAGAATATGCGCCAGATGTGAATATTCCGGAGTCGATGAAAGATTGGTATCGCAATGAAGATGGCAACTGGTATTCGGTTGCCAGCTATTACTATGGACCGGAGCGGGTAAATCCCCAGTATGGGGGCTATCTGGGAACCCATAATAATAATTATGTTCGCAGCGACCTGCTTGCGCAGACCGGAGTGCCCATGGAAAAGCTGCGGACAAAGGAGGGCTTGCTTTCCGCTTTGCGGGCGGCTAAAAACCTGACCTATAAAAATCAGCAGATTATCCCTTACTCTGGCTGGTGGACACAGAATTTAGCCGAGCAGTTTGGCATGGATATTGAGGACGCAGAGGGGAATTACCTGTCAAAATACCGTCAGCCGGAATGGCTGGAAGCCTTGCAGTTTGGCAACCAGCTTTACCAGGAAAAACTGCTTTTGCCGGAAGAATTTACGGAGAGCTTAAGCCAGAGGAGGAAGCAGGTGCAGTCCGGGAGGATTTTTTTCTGTACCGGGTATTCCAATGTGCAGGAGGCAAAAGATATTTTGTATAGCAGCGATAAGAATGCGCAAATGATGTATGTCGGGCAGGTGCGGGGAGATGAGGGCAGGATACCGAACCTCAAATCCGTCTCTTCCGGCGGCTGGACGGCAACGCTGGTCTACGCCGGGGCTCAGCATAAGAAAGAGATAGCGCAATTCATTTCCTATATGACCCAGGAGGAGGCGACCTTGGATGCGGCGCCTTCGATTGGCACGGAAACGTACGATATCGTGGATGATAGTTATGTCATACGCGAATCTGTCCAAAAAGAATTTGCAGAGAACTATCAAAAAGCGGCTGAGAAATATTATCTGAATCTGGAATTTTTTGTGGATTGGACCGTGGTGCAGAAATACCAGCCATCTTCCGAACGGCGCGATTTCAATGAACAGTACAGGAACTGCCATATCTATGACAGCAAGGCGGTGGATGCAGCAGCTTCAGTGGGGACTGACAATGAGATGCAAAAGCTGCGTGAGAAGATAGAAAAATTTTATGGCAGTGCAGAGATAGAAATCCTTACCAGTGAATCGGAGGAAATCTGTACCCAGAAATATCAGGAGACCATCAGGCAGATGGAAAGGATGGGTCTGGAAAAGCTGGAAATTTTTGAACGGCAGCAGTATGCACAGGCCAAGAGGAAGATAAAATAATAAATAAGTGCGGTTGGTTTAGAAAAGTTCAAGCTTAATGTTTATTCCCGCGAGCAATGAGCAAAATAGCCATGCTAAGTGCCCTGTGGGTATGCATGGATATTTGATTACAGCCGATAAGGGATTTCAAAACTTATACAGGTTTCCAGACCGGGGCTGCTGCTCAAAGACAGACGGCTTTCTTTGCCAAAATACAGTTCCAGCCGGGCATTGACATTCCTAAGCCCTACGGAGCGTCCATCGGATGTAATATCCGGCGACTGTCCGTCAGCGTGCAGCAGCTTATTTAATGCTTGCAGTTTATCTGCTGGGATGCCTGCACCGTTGTCTTTCATCTGGAACAGGAGGCGTTCATCGTTTCTGGTGATGGTGACTGTGACAGACAGTTCCTGGCTGCTGTCTGAGATGCCATGGGAAATAGCATTTTCAATGATGGGCTGGAACGTGAATTTCGGCAGCAGCGCGTTCATAAGTTCCTCTGGGATTTCACTTGCAAAAGAGAGCTTGGGGTAGCGGAGTTTCTGGATGCGCAGGTAGTTGCGGAGCTGCTGTAATTCCACGCGGATTTCCACGAGGGCATCGTTGGTGGAAATATTGTAGCGGAAGATATTTGCAAATGCCACTAGGCAGTCAGATTCTTCATAATGCCCATACAGTTTCATTTTGGCAGAAAAAACTTCCATCGTATTGTAGATGAAATGGGGATTGATCTGATGCTGCAGAGCAATCAGGCGGCTCTGTTTATTTGAAGTCTCTTTGAGGATATTCTGCTGGGATAAGTCCGCCGCCTGGGTCAATAGCAGATTGATACGCCGGCAGATGTGGGAGATTTCATTGTTGCCGCTGATGGGAATCCGTGTCCTGTAATTGTTGCTGATGGAAGTGTCCATGGCGGTAAGGCATTGGTTCATCTGCCGTTCTAACTGTTGCAGGCTGCGCAGGCAGAGGAGGATGGCAAGCAGTGCGAACAGTCCTAAGGTAAGCAGGAAAATGCCAAGAATCTTGCCGTAATTGGAATTTTTTGTTACAGTGATGATGGTTACCGGGAAGTCTTCTGGATGGTTCAAGGTTACGAGTAAGCCACTCATCTGGGACTGAGTTTTTTGCAAATCCTGAATGGAAGAAAGGGTGTCTTTTGCCAGCGTGCTGCCGCTTAGATTGATAATGCGGTTATTTCCTGCGGAGATGACAGTCTCATTGCTTTCATTTTCAAAGGAAAGGAAATATTTCTCAGGGATGGAGAATACAATCAGGCCGAGGAAGTTCTTGCGGAAATCGTACGCTTTGCGCAGATAGACGAAGCATTTCTCGGTGGTGAACAGGTAAGGGTTGGACAGGTTCTTGAAATCGGTTTCACAGAACCACTGTTCCATGCGGCTGCTATCTAAGAATTCTGCGACAGGAGCTTCCCCGGAGATATCGGACAGATGGTAGAACACATCCATGCTCATGGGAATCGTGGGATTGTCCATATAAATATAGATATCAGAACGCGGGTCTGCATTGATGGTTGCCTGGATATAATTTTGGATAGAAGAAATATAATTGTCGTAGTCGTTGTCCATGGAGTAGCTGTTGTTGAGAAAAGAAATCAGTTCACTGCTGGACAGCAGCGACTGGGTAGTCCTGGTAGTAAACGCCAGGTTGTTGTTGATATTGGCGATGATGGAATCTGTTACGCGGTTATTTAATTCATACTTTGTACTGGCATAGTTCTGCTGATTCATATAGAAAAAAATGCTGATGACGAGAACGATAGGGATGAAAGCGAGGATGAGCAGCTGCAGCAGGAATCTTGTGTAGATGGAATCCAAGATAGAATGAGCTTTCATAAGTTTGTCCCTCCCTTACCTATAGCGTAATCCAATGTGCCGGCAAACCGTTTGCTGCCTGCTGTTTCAGAACTGTTCCTAGTATAACGAAAATTACCAATATTCATTATACTAGTATACCAAATATATAAAGGATAGAAAAGATGAAAGTATTGATTGTTGACGATGAATCTCTGATTTGTGAGAGCATAAAAGCCGATTTCTCGCGCATGGAACATCCGTGGGAATATGAAATCTTTACCGCCCAGTCTGTGGCGGCGGCGCAGGAAATTTATTACCGGGAAGAGCCGGAGCTTGTAATTACTGACATCAATATGCCAGGAGGTTCCGGCTTGATTTTGGTATCGGAAATCCATAAAGATAACCCGCATTGCGGAATTTTAGTCCTCAGCGCCTATGATGATTTTGAATATGTGAGGAATGCATTTACGATGGGCGCCTGGGATTATATTTTAAAGCCGGTTGCGTATTCGGAACTTGAACATTGCGTAAGGCAGCTTTCAGAAAAAATATTTGCCGCCCAAGAATCCTGTAAGCGGGAGAACGAATGGGAACCGTCAAAAAAAGGCGGCGTATTTATGATGGAAGACATGGCAGATTATATCCGGCAGCATATGGGAGAGAAGCTGAGCGCAGCCGAGCTGGCGCGCAAGATGGCAGTCAGCTACAGCAGCTTTGGCAAGCTGTTCCGTGAACATATGGGAATGTCTTTTTCCGCCTACCTGCTTTGGCAGCGCATGGAGTGCGCCAAGGAATATCTGGAGAATTCCCATATGAAGATTAAACAGGTAGCGTCAAAGGTTGGTTATAAGGAAAACCCACAACATTTTTCCCGGGATTTTACGCGCCAGGTAGGGATGTCGCCAAAAGAGTACCGGGCGCAGATGCTTGGGGCGCGTACGCAGGATGCCAAAAAGGAAATGTCATAAAATAAAAAACCCATCCGTGCCAGGCGGATGGGAGTTTTTTATTTTATGCCGCGTTGCTGTTTTATCTGCTCAAGTTTCTGTTTGAATTTCGATTTCTTGGGCGGCGTTTCCATGGCGCCGCGCAACCCCCGCACTTTGGTGATATAAAGACCGCTGACCACGGCTTTTACTTCTTTCTTGGTGGGTATGCTGTCGAAGATAGATTCCTCGCAGATAAACGTCATGATTTTAGGACCGACTTTTGCCTTGACGATAGGCATTTTAGAACGGCGCAGAAGCTTGGGCGTCTGTTCTAAAATGGCAGCCGGAAGCCCGGCGTCTTTTAGCTTCAGATGTTTCTTGTCAATCACCAGCATGGAAATGGTCTGTGCAGCAGCAGCTATCTGCGCCTCCTGCTCTTCCTTTTTCTTCTGTGATTTCTTGCCAAGTATGTAAAGTGCAACGATTGCTGCTACAAGGATGACAGCAATTACAATTAATACAATAAGCCACGGTTTCAAAATAGTAGAACCTCCTCTTTTTATTATGATTCACGCTGCTACGCGCCTTTGCGAATGGCGTGGAAGTGAACGGTAACATGGTGTTTTGCGCCACTTACCACTCAGCATTATATCATTGCTTTCGGTAAAAATCAATGATATAATATTTGAAAACGAAGGGCAGTGAAAACTAGGTGGCTGTATACAGGTTTGATGGCTTTTTGCCAAAAGCACCTGTCACAATATGTGACAGGTGACAATTGCATATAGATTGCACTCGGAAAACATGTTTTCCAGATGCAATCTTATGCAATGTGACTCTGCTGCAATAGCAGCAGGTTCTTTTGGCATTTAGGATTCAAATGAGAGTGAGCAGCAGCACAGCCAGGGAAATCTGCAATTAATAAAATCAAAGCTGCAGAATGCACTGCAAGATAAATGAAAATTAAGGAGGAGTGTTATGCGATATAAAATTCTGGTGACTGGAAAAAATGATTCCGCCATTACAGCTTTTTTTGAACAGATTACGGATGATTTTGTGGTCCTCAGTTCCTCAACGCGTTACGAAGATATTGTGGGGCATATAGACTATTTTGCGCCACATGCTTTTGTGTATTGTCTCTACAATGAAGCAAGGGACAGTATTGTGCAGATGTTAAGTATCAGTTCCAGGCTTATGCGTTCAAAAATCCCTTGCATCATCCTGGGTTCCAAGGAGGATTGTGATGAGTTTGAGCGGATAGCAGTCAATGTTGCAAGCCTGGTCTTACACAGACCGCTCTCCGCGACTGCAATCAAGGAGAAGATTCTGGATTTCATGGACAAAAAAGGGCTGAAAGGCGATGAAAACGAGGATATTATGTTAGCGGGCAATCAGGAAATGCCAGATTTCGCCGCAGAGCCGCGCAATTTACAGGATATTGAGCCTATACCTCAAAAGAAGCATATTCTTGTAGTGGATGACAACCCTATGATGTTAAAGCTTATCAAGGAACATCTGCATGAGAAATATGATGTGGCAACGGCCGTCAGCGGTAGGGTTGCCTTGAAATTTTTAGAACGGAGGACGACAGACTTAATCCTCCTGGATTACATAATGCCGGAAGAAAATGGGCTTTCTATTTTGGAGAAGCTGCGTGCAAAAGAGACAACGAAAGATATACCAGTAATTTTCCTTACCGGGGTTACGGAGCGCAAAAAGATTAAAGAAGCGCTTATCTTAAAACCGCAGGGATATTTGCTGAAACCTGTTGACCGTGAAAAGTTGTTAGAAGAGATAGCCAAGCTTATAGGGTGATGGGCAATAGGCAGCTGTGCAGGGAAGGGGGATGGGTGAATGGATATCAATAATGAAGAACTGAAGCTGACAGATTTGATTGACAAAGAAATTTTGCAGAAGATACAGGACGGTTTTTCTAATATGAGCGGAATGGCGGCGCTTACTACAGAGGCAAATGGTACGCCGGTCACATCGGGCAGCAATTTCTCAGATTTCTGTATGAAATACACCAGGAGAACTGAGGTTGGCCGTGCGCTCTGTGAGCATTGTGACAGCCAGGGAGCGAGCCTGGCGTTGGAACATGGGGAGTCGGTTGTCTACTTCTGCCATGCGGGGCTGCTGGATTTTGCTGCGCCAATCATGGCAGAAAATAAGATGGTGGGCTGTTTTATCGGCGGTCAGGTGCTTACCGAACCCCTGGACCTTGCACGGGTAAGGAAAATTGCTGCGGAAATCGGCGTGGAGGAAGAGGAGTATGTGGAGGCAGTAGCCGGGATTAAAATTTTAGAGCAGAAAACAATTGACAATGCGGCAAAGTTTCTCCATATGATTGCAGATGTCCTCTCAGAGATGGCATACCACAAATACCTTGTCTATCAGGCTAATATAGAGCTTGAGCGTTCTTCACATATGAAGTCGGATTTCCTTGCCAATATGAGCCATGAAATCAGGACGCCCATGAATGCCGTGATTGGCATGGCGGAGATGGCTCTTAGGGAACAGCTTCCCCCAGCGGCCAAGAATTATATCAATCAGATTAAAGATGCCGGGAAATCACTGCTTACGATTATCAATGATATATTGGATTTTTCTAAGATAGAATCTGGGAAAATGACCATCAATGAGGTCGAATATGAGTTGATGTCCATGGTGTATGATGTTGCCAATATCGTTATGGCAAGGCTCAAAGAAAAAGATGTGGAACTCATTGTTGACATTGCGCCGGATTTGCCAATTAAATTGTGCGGTGACAATCTCAGAATCAAACAAGTTTTATTAAATCTTACCAATAATGCAGCCAAGTTTACGGCACTGGGCAAGATTGTCTTAAAAGTTGATTACGAGAAAATTTCAGAAGACAAAATGGAACTGCATATTTGTGTGGAGGACACCGGAATAGGCGTTAAAAAAGAAGACTTAGGCAAACTGTTCCAGTCTTTCCAGCAGGTGGACAGCAAGCGGAACCGTAATATTGAAGGAACGGGGCTGGGGTTGGCAATTGCCAAGCAGCTCCTGACTTTGATGGATGGGGACATCTGGGTGGAGAGCGAATATGGGAAAGGAAGTAGGTTTTCTTTTGTCCTCCCGCAGGAGATTGTAAATGATTCTCCAAGCATTACCATCAATGAACCGGAGTCTGTGTTAATGGTAGGGCTGATGTCGAATCCGTATGTCTGGGAACAGTTCTGTTCCGATGCGGAACGTTTTGGCGTGGAATGCGTCAGGGTTGTCTCAGCCAAAGAATTTGACCTTTTGCCTAGTAACAAGAGGAGTTTTTTCTTCATTGAATATCCGATGTTTACGGAACTGGTAGAAGGCTATGTCCGAAGCCATCCGCAGATTACGGCAGTTCTGCTGATTGGTTTTTACGACCATGTGGAGTACCATATCCCCAACCTCCTTGTGGTCAAAAAGCCATTGTTTGCATTGAATATTGCGCTGATCCTTAATGGGCAACAGCTTCATTTTGAAGAAGATGAGGAGAAGAATGAATTTGATTTTATAGCTCCTGATGCCCATGTGCTGATTGTCGATGACAATGCGGTTAACCTGACGGTGGCGGAAGGGCTTTTAGAGCCGCTGAAAATGCATATAGACACTGTTACTAGCGGACAAGCGGCAATCGGTAAGATTGCCAATTTCCATTATGATATCGTATTCATGGATCACATGATGCCGGAACTTGACGGCGTGGAGACAACGCATATTATCCGACGTTTCCATTCCGAGTACAATGATGTGCCGATTATCGCCCTAACTGCCAATGCAGTGGAGGGGACGAAAGAGATGTTCTGCCGGGAGGGCATGAATGATTTCATTGGCAAACCCATTGAAATCCGTATTTTGGTAGATAAGGTAAGGCAGTGGCTTCCGGTGGAAAAAATTCAGAAAGTAAACATATTGTACAATGCGGGAGATATGGACAAGAAACCCAGAAGGCAGGAGCCTATCGTGGTTGGGGATTTGGATGTGGATGCAGCCATGAAGTTTTTTGTCAATGAGGATTTGTTCTGGAAGACGTTAAAAGTATACTATCGCAGCATTGAGAAAAAAGTGCAGGCAATCCGAGAAATGGTAAAGCAGAAAGATTGGACTGGATATACAATTGAGGTTCATGCACTTAAGGGTTCCTCCAAACAGATTGGCGCAATATCGTTATCAGAGAAAGCGGCTGCCATGGAGAAAGCGGGAAATGCCAGGGATTCTGCTGCTATCCGGGAGGGTACGGAGGAGATGCTTGAGCAGTATCTCGCATATATCCCTGTGCTGGAACCTTTCTGTGCCGAGGAAGAGGAGGATGAGGCCAGCAAAAAGGATATTTCCCGGAATAGGTTGGAGAAATGTTTTGACAAGATGGCGGCTGCCGTGGTGGAATTGGATATGGACCGCATGGAAGAGGCAATCCGGGAAATGAATCAATACCATTATGAGGGTGAGCATCACGAATTGTTTATCCAGTTAAAAGATGCTGTGGAGGAAGTCGATGTGGACCGCTGTGAGCAGATTATGAAGAGCTGGAAAGAGAAGTTACGATAAAGAAGGAGACTAGGCCATGAACTTAAAGCAGCTTAGGCGAAGAGGAAAGAGGGGAACTGCCATGGCATTGTGCTTTGCCATGGCGTTGTCTCTGGGGGAAGCTCCAGCAGTGTATGCGGTTGGAGACGGAGAATTGGCGGGATGGGGATATGAAGGAAGTGCTGTAAAGAATACACAGAAGGCCGCTGCGGAACTTAGGGGAGGAGAGATTGCCGGAACAAGACAGGCGGAAGCGCTGGACCGTGGAGTGATTGCCGTCAAGACGGCGGAGGGTGTTTATGTAAGCTGGCGTTACCTGGGGACGGATGCGAAGAATACTTCTTTTGACATTTACCGGGACGGCCAGAAGATTACGGCAGCGCCCCTCACGGACAGCACGAATTTCGTGGACAATCAGGGGACGCTGCAATCAGTCTATAGTATACATACATTGGTGAACGGAACTAAGACGGAGGAGAGTGCGGACGTGTCCGTCAATGCCAATAATTTTTTTGATATTGAACTGGATGTGCCGGAACCCGGGGTGACGCCGGCGGGCAATGCGTATGACTACTCGCCGAATGATGCGAGCTGCGGGGATTTGGACGGAGACGGCGAATATGAGATTGTCCTCAAGTGGATGCCCTCCAATTCTGGTGACAATATGCCGGACGGTTACCGGGGAAATGTCTATTATGACGCTTATAAGCTTGACGGCACGAGATTATGGCGCATCGATATGGGCGTCAATATCCGTGCCGGCGCACATTATACGCCGTTCATGGTTTACGACTTCGATGGGGACGGCTACGCGGAACTGGTGATGAAGACTGCGGACGGCACGATTGACGGCAGGGGCAAGAGGATAGGACAGGATAAAGATTGGCGCAATGGAGCTGGAACCATCATGGATGGACCGGAATACCTGACCTTATTTGACGGATTTACAGGTGAAGCTTTAGACACTGTGGACTATGAGCCGGAGCGCAATCAACGGGGCAAGCCGGGAGAGAATGTCAATGCAGATTACTGGGGTGATGGCTTCGGCAACCGCAGCGAACGTTATCTGGCAGCAGTCGCTTACTTGAATGGGACAACGCCCAGTGTGCTGATGTGCCGGGGATATTATGTGAACTTCGGCATTGTAGCGTATGATATTGTGGATAAGAAATTTCAGAAGCGATGGTTATTTGACACTGCCGATGAGGGCAATGAGGACTGTATCGGTCAGGGCAACCACAACCTTGCAGTAGCGGATGCAGACGGCGATGGTTTTGATGAGATTGTCTACGGCGCATGTACCATAGACCATGACGGCACGATGCTCTATTCCAATAAGCTTGGGCATGGAGATGCCCTCCATGTGGGCGACCTTGATCCCGACCATGAGGGATTGGAGATTTGGAGCTGTTTTGAGCATACGGGCGGGGCTGCGCTGCGCGATGCCAAGACAGGCGAAGTGATGTTTCGTGCCGGGGAAGGTCCCTGGGACACTGGGCGCTGCGTAGCGGGCAATTTCGTAGCCAGCCATCGAGGAAGCGAGTACGCATTTATTGGCTCTGGGCTTTTGGATTCGCAAGGGAATACGGTATTGAATGAAGAAGGCAAAGAAATTGGCTGGCCGTTTAAGTGGTCCATGAACTCGGCCGTGTACTGGGACGGTGATTTGGAGCGTCAGCAGTTGGATCGGAACATTGTGGAATGTTACCAGCATGGACGCGAACTGACGGCAAATGGAGGCTGGAATAATGGCACAAAGGCCAATTGCTGCCTTTCCGCTGACCTTTTGGGCGATTGGCGGGAGGAGATGATCTTTCCGGCAGACGACAGGCTTCGCGTGTATAGCACGACAATCCCCACGGAATATCGAATTGCCACGCTGATGCATGACATGCAGTACCGTTGCCAGGTGGCGAGCCAGAATGTGGGCTATAACCAGCCGCCTCATACCAGCTTTTTCCTGGGAACTGGATACCCGCTGCCGGAACAGCCGGATATTGAAGAAATACAGGCTCCCGCGGTCAAGCAGAAAGTGGCTTCCTGGGACTTTGAAATTGAGAAAGATGGCAGGATTCCTGATTCCACGGGAAATGGAAACGACCTGGCATTACATGGAAATGCGGCGGTTGAGGATAACGCAGAGAAAATGAGCGATGTCCTTGTCCTGGACGGTACGGAAAGGACTTATGCCGAACTGCCACAGGGCTTATTTGACAACCTCACAGAGGCTACAGTTGAGATGGATGTCCGCGCGGATAAGGTCACAGGCGAGGCTGCGGCCTTTGCAATGGGGAATGAACAGCAATATCTTGGGCTTACAATTGTGGACACGGCAGTCAGAGCTGCAATTATCAAGGCTTCTGATTTATCGGAGCAGAAAGCGGAGGGTTCTGTTACGTCCTGCCAGGGAACATGGATGCATCTTACAGTCGTGGTTTCACCGGGCAGCCTTAAGGTGTATAAAGACCGGACGCTTCTGGCAGAGAACAATAACCTTACGGTTTCCCTGAAAGAGATAGGACAGGGGCTTTTATCGTATCTTGGAAAATCATTTGCAGCCGGGGACGCATATTTCCAGGGGGCGTTTGACAATGTGGAAGTATATAATTATGCCAAGACAGCAGCGGACATT
>CANOHX010000088.1 GCA_947565885.1 uncultured Lachnospiraceae bacterium | reverse complement strand
TGGAGCCCCCATTGCCGGGGCGGGCAAGAAGGCAATAAAACACCCCACAGCATCCAGAATCCCTGGACAGCATATGGGGTGTCTTTCTGTTTTAGCGGTAATATTCTAAGAAATATGCTGGCTGCCATGGTTTAAAAATCACTGCCGCATTTATTGCAGTGCCACTGCTTGCCAAGCTTCTTGGAAGCCATGCCAAACAGGCCGGTAGACACCATCCTGTCTGCAGTGGATATCTTCTTGACATCATCTGCATGGCAATAGGGGCACTCTACCTGAGGACCGCGAGGAATAGCTCCAAATGCTCTGTACTCATCCTCTGTTATGAGTTCACAGCCATGATCTATGCAAATACGATCCCCGCGATCTTTAAAATAGGTTGCACCGCATACAGGACACCTTAATATGTTTTTTTTAAACGCAAAAATTCCCATTATTACCTATCCTCCCATCTAAAATAGATTCAGTCCAACAAGGTTTATTTTAGCACAGTTTGATATTCAAAGCAACAAAAGACCGGTATGGAAATGTAGATTTTGGGTCTAACCTGGGAACTATTAAGAACTTCTTCACTAGGCAATACAAACTATCCGATGCCGACACAGCAGCTATAAAGGACTACAACAACGAATTCAACCGGCTGTCGGAAATAGTAAGGCGCAACGGCGCCAGTGTCAGCAACTATACGATTGCACAGAGGGCTGCAAACAAAACCATGGGAAATGCTTCAGAAGAAGCACGGAACATGGTCAGAAATGCCAATAACAATGTTGTTGCTTTCAATGACATGACAAAGTCTTCCAAAGCGGCTGCCCTCGGCATGAATGCTCTTGTGACTGCCAGCAACATGGCACTGAATATGGCAATCGCATTTGCAGTATCAAAGGCAATCGAAGGGATTGACTACCTCATCCATTTCGAGGAGCGGCAGCAGGAGGCATTTGAGAACGCCAAGGCAGCCGTGGAAGAATCCGCCGGGGCAATCCGTGACATAAAGTCCGGCATGTCCGAAACCTCCTCAAAAGCATCTGAGCTCTCCTTGGAATTTGCAAAATTAGTGCAGGGGGTTGACCCTTTCACAAACGAAAACAAGGGTCTCTCCACAGAAAGCTATGAACGCTTCCTTGAAGTAAACAGCCAGCTGTCTGAACTCTTTCCTTCGCTCACAAAGAATTACGATGAAAACGGCAATGCCATCCTCGGGCTGAGCGGCGACGTCGACACTGTGACTGCCTCCATCGCCAAGCTCGTGGAGCAGCAGAATAACCTGGCAAAAGCAGAAATACGCGAGCAGCTCGATGCGTACGTGGAGGGCTCTGACGGAAATGATGGCATATTCCGGGTACTGGATAGTCAGAAAAGCGAAATATCCGATACAGAACGCAGCCTGGAAAATCTAAAAAACACATATAACGACATCATGAACACGCAGGGAAGAAAAGTCATTTCCGGGAAAAACGATGAGCTAAATGACTACCTTGAATTTACCGAGAAAAATTTAGGACAAGAAGCACGTGCAGCATTAGAAAAAGCAACAACGACTGAACATCATGGGCAAGGCATCGATTCATACATCATTGATTTCAGCAGACTTGAACTAAGCGAAACAGACAGAGAAAAAATCTCAGACTCCTACGACACCTTTTTCCACGACATGCAGACCAACCTTTCCATAAAACAGTCTGAACTGAGGGCAAAGAACCAGGAAATGTCCGATATGATGATGACATGGGTCGGCGACCTTGATTTATATAAAGACAGCGACACCGGCTTCCAAAATGTAATAGAAGCAATGGTCAGTTCCTTGCAATGGTCTGAATTGGATGTCGGGGATGGCGATATCGGGGCGGCAAAACAACTCATCCAGTCGCTGGTATTGTCTCCCCTCTCTGCTGCCTGTGATGAATCAGACACAAAGTCCATGCTCATGAAGTCCATAAACAGTCTCTTCACCCTGGATTTTTCACAAATGTCCTATAAGAACGCCAACAAAAAAATTGATGACCTTCTAACGCCTATCATGAAAGCAATAAATAAAAACATTTCAGATAAGCAACAGAAAAAATCACTGGCAGACATGTACAGCCTGTTCAATCTTGAAGAGTACAGCAAAACAAACAGCCGAATGAACTGGAATCTCACCAGCATTTCTCCCAGAGGAAGTTACGATTATAACAGGCTTATCAACTACACACAAGGCTTTACCCAAGAACAGGCGGAAAAATGGCTGTCTGAGACAAATGGGGCAGCAAATGCAAATGATGCCATCCGGCGATATGAGAAAAGCATTCATACCCCAGTTCCCTCCTTCACCGAAGCCTGGGCCTCCCTCGACACCACGGAGGATGAGTCCCTGAAAACCCTCAAAGACGACCTCCTGGCGCTTGCCCAGGCAGGACAGCTAACCATGGAAACATTCCGCGATACCAAAGGCTCAGACACTTTCCTCGCCAATCTTGGAATTGAGCCAGACAGTACCAGGGAGATTCAGGAAGTCCTCGGCCAGGTAAATGAGCTCGTGTCATCGACAGACCAGCTTTCTTCCATGGAAAAGGGCATTTCCGGGCTTACCGGAAACCTTTATGCCAAACAGCAGGATCCTGGCTCTGCCATCGGCGCCGAGACCTTTGCCGGCATGAATAGTGGGCTGAAAGCACAGACTGCAGAATGGGACAACTATGTTAACGTCCTCGGCAACGCTTCCTCTTCCCTAAGCGAAGTACAGACCGCAACAGACAAACTGGCCAATGCCTACATCAGCAGCAACAATTTTCTCGCAAACCTGACGGAAACGAACAAAGGCTATTATATCAGCCAGCTGGATGCTATGGGCATAGACAATGCCGAAGAACTTATTCAACAGAAACTCACGGAAAAATACCAAATCCAGGACCTGAGCCTGAAAGCACTTGCATTGACAAAAGACGGCATAAATGAAGATTCTATCAATTCCGTTATAAACTTAATGGATGAGGCTAACGCCGTTGATGAAGTAAAATACGCTATCATAGACTGCATTATACAGGAACAGATTTTCTCCACAAATTCCGACTTGGGAGTGAATGATAAAAGAGATCAGCTTAAAGAACTGATAGAATATTATTACGGTGCAGCCGATGCCGCCGCATTTTATAATGCCGTAACCGTACGGAACGATGGGACAGGCAAGGGAGGCGCCCAGAACCATTACGAAACGCTCACACCAGAACAGGAATTAAAAAACATACAAGAAGAACATAAAAATAACGTTCAACAAAGAACCCCTGACCGCGTCCAAGCGCCACCCCGCGCTAGGAACGGCGGTACCGGCGGTTCCACGCCCCAAAAGACAGAGACCCCGGAGACTTTCAACTTCATAGAGACCGCTATCGCCCGCATCAAGTCCCGCATTGACGAAGCCAAGAATACCGCCAAAGAAGCCTTCCAGTCTTTCAAAGACCGGGGAAAATCATATGCCAATGCAATCGCAGAAATAGGCAAGCAGATTAACAACCAGAACAAGGCTGAGGAGAAATACCTGGAAAAGGCAAACAGCGTAGGGCTTGAAGAGAAATATGTGTCGCAGATACAAAATGGCAGCCTGGATATTGAGACTATCACAGATGAGGGTTTGAAAAAACGCATCCGGGAATACAAGGAATGGTATGAAAAAGCCCTCGCCTGCAGGGAGGCTGTTCGGGATCTGAAAAAGGAACAGGAAGCGCTTGCACGTGAACGCATAGAGCTTACCATAACCAGATACGACAAACTCTCTGCCAAAGCGCAGGCCAACAAGGACCGCTCCCTGGCTAACATCGAATACAAAGAGGCCAGAGGCTCCATGGCGTCCGCCAAGGACTACGCAAAGATAAACGCCGCCAATGGGAAACAGATTTCCTATTACCGTTCAATGAATGCAGCGCTCATCAAACTGCAAAAGACGGTTCCCAAAGGCTCCCAGGCATGGAGGGAATACCAGGAAAAAATTGACGCCAACAATAAATCAATTGTTGAATTAAAGAAAAACATCTTTGAGACAGCCGCGGCAACAGCATCCCTTGCCGGCAAAAAGGCAGAAAAAACAGCTAGCAAAAATGATGCCAAAAATGAACTTATTGACGCAAAGTTAAGCAACGAAACAGATGCCACGGCGAAAAACAAACTCACCCAAAATAAAATTAACAACATACGGAATAAACGAAAAGCCTACAACAAAGCCGTTTCAACAGATAACGCAAATATCAGGGCATCTTCCCGCAAATTATTAAATTTCAAGAAAACCTCCAAAAACAAAGAGCTGCTGAAAAAAATTAAGGCTTGCGTAAAATCCAAGAAAAAAATAAATTCCAGCCTGCTTAGCGCCGCAGCAAAGCTAAAAGACAAAGGGAAACTGCTGGCAGCCTGTACTGCCTACAACGCCCACATGGATGCCCTTGCGCAGGATAAGGAAACTGCCGAACTGTTTGCAGAGACTTCCAAAACGGAGATTGCCGATCTGGTACTTGAAAAATTTTCTAATACTTCTGAAAAATGGGATAACATACTATACAAAAACTCCCAGAAAGAGACGGAACTCAACAGCCAGTTAGGCATAAATGAATCCAGCGGCAGAAAGAAAGACAATCTCAATATATACCAATCTTTACTCTCCAATGAAGAGAACAAAAAACAAAACCTCATCCAGAAACGGCAGGAACTTCAAAAGCGGCTAAACGCCGCCGTTGCCGCCGGGAACATAGAGGTAGGTTCCTCCCAGTGGCTGCAGATGACCCAGGAGATAGACGATGTGACCAATGCCATCAACGAAGCCACACAGTCCATCATTGATTACAACAAAGCGTACCACAGCCTGCAATGGGATCTGTTTGATGACGCCATAGAAACAATGGAGCGCATCAATACGGAAGCAGACTACTACATCGACATGATGGCAAATGAAAAACTGGTAGACAAAGACGCCGGCGGACTCACAGAATATGGAAAAGCTACGCTAAAGCTCCACCAGCAGAATTTCCAAGCTTATCTGGAACAGGCGGAAGAATATAAGAAAGAATATGCCAAATTAATGGGACAAATACAAAGTGGCGAACTGGATGGCACGGACCCTGACGTGATTGCTCGGAAACGCGAGCTCGAAGACAAGATACATGAAAAAAATCTTGCTGCAAACCAGTCATATCAAAAACAAAAAGAACTTGTAAAAAATTTATACGACACGCAGCTTGAAAAAGTCAGCAGCCTCATCTCCAAATATAAAGAACTCATGAATACGGAAAAGGATGCCTACGAATACCAGCGCACGATTGAGCAGAAAGTGAAAGACCTTGCTTCCCTACAAAAGCGCATGGACGCATATTCCACAAACGATGACACGGAAGAAAACCGCGCCCGGATACAGAAAATCAAAATGGAACTTGCCGAGGCAAAACAGGACTTAAAAGACACCCAGTATGATAAATACCTGTCTGACACAGAAATTATGCTGGATGAGATGTACGATGATATGGAATCTTTCTTTGATGAAAAGTTAGACAACACAAATTTCATTCTGGAAAACCTGGCAGAACTGCTTGGCGCCGATAACGAAACTATTATCACTACCCTGAAATCAATTGATGATGGGCTGAGTTCCAAGCTGGAAGAACTGGTCAAAAAAATGCAGATAACTTTCCCGGCCGCAGCAAGCCCTACATGGCAACTGGACCTGCCTGTCTTAGAAATCCTGCCTTCAAACATCCTTTTGCCTCAAAAACCGATTGACGAGGAACAGCTGCACAGACCCGTCAATTACCTGGAAAGCTCCCTGCTTAGATTTGATCCGACTATCCTGCACCAGGCTGCTTACCCTGCCCCAGCGCAGAGCTTTCTCCCCAAAGCATTGCCACCCCAAACAGGCGGCATGGAGATACAGAATATAAATATTGACCTGGGCGGCATCACCATGCATGAGGTAAACGACCCGAAAACATTTGGAAAGCAGCTGCGCGAAGAAATATGCCAAAACGGACAGACTACAAGATGCATCACGGAAGCCGTCATTTCCAACGCCATGGGCAGAGGCATCGGCAATGCCAGATTCTTTCAATACTAATCCCATTAAATCAGCAAACCTGCAGAAAAAAATCATCTTTCGGAAATCACCAGAAGATTTGTACCCTGGCAGCAGGGTACATTTTTAAGTCCTATAGGACGGGGCTGGCATAAAGCGACAATGCCGCAGCCACCCTGTCCTGCTGCAGGCCCGCTGATACTCTACATACTTTGATTCAAACATAGAAAGTTGGTGATGGATTTGGAAAATGACGAGCTACAATTATACCGTGGGCAGGATTTTGCCGTATCCAGGCACATTACAATCCACCAGCCTACCCTGGACGAAATCTGCACCTATGGGGAACGCGACTACTACACCTTGCTGTACCATCTGACGGCAACCCCACAGTCCATGAAATGGCAGCTTTGGGACATCGGCATCGATTATACGAACATTACGCCGTTTGAACTGTTTTACGGATTTCTGTACAATTTCTACCCACAGGAAAAAACCTCCATCCTATTTGGAGACCTGGATTTCAGCAAATTTGAAATTGTACGCCGCAAGGACAATGAGGCGCCCCAACTGCTGCAGGTTAAGAAAAAAAACTTTTCCGGTGATATCCGGGAAGAAGAAATCGTAATCGACGAGTTTACTTACCAGGTGATTACGGATTATCTGCGCAAAGTGCATTTCATCCATAAAGATGAGAAAATCCTTGCAAATGAGTCCACAAAAATGATTCTCATCGAAGATGCAAGGGAAGATTACCTGCGAAACAAAGACAGAGAATACCATTCCGCATTGAAAAACATGATATCTGCAATGGTCAACAGCGCAGGGTTCAAGTACAGCCACTCACAAGTATGGGATATGAAGATAAACGCATTTATGGATTCCGTCAAACGGATTTCCAAAATAAAAAATGCCGAACTCCTGCTACAAAGCGGCTACTCTGGATTCGGGGTCAACCTCAACGAAATACCACACAAACAATTAGACTGGTTTGGAGAACTTGACTGACAGATTCTCCACCAAGAAAGGAATCATTATGGCAGAAAAAATTTATAAAAACAATCTCAACATCAAAATACCGACCGTAGTCATAAAGCGCCGGTCCTATGAAAATATTGGCTCCGTAGCTGTATCTGACATGGTCTACACCAATCATTTCAACGCGCCCAACGAATTGTCATTTACGGTGCATGCACAAGACACAAACAGCAACGTCTGGGACAAAATCAACGATTACAATATCGTCTACCTTCCGGAATATGAGGAATATTTTGACATGCAGATAGAAAAAAGCGAGGAACAGGATGTGGTTAAGAACGTCTCCTGCCTTTCGCTCTGTGAGTCAGAATTGTCCCAGGTAAACCTCTACGACATTGAAATAAACACAGAAGCGGATATTTCCCGGGACGATTATGACCCAGATTTTCCTACGGTTTTTTACCGCGACTCCCCACATTCGGCTTCCCTTTTGCACCGCATTCTCGACAAAGCCGGTCACTATTCCATCGGCCATGTAGATGAGCATTTAAAAGAACTGACCGCCTGGTATGAATTCTCCCTGTCTGGCACGACCGTTTACGATGCGCTCGTAGGGGAAATTGCCAAACAGTACAACTGCCTGTTCACATTTGACGCGGCAACCAGAACCGTCAACGCCTACGACCTCTGCAACAGATGTAATAAATGCGGCTACCGGGGTGAATTTACCGACGTGTGCCCGGAATGCGGAAGCAAAGATTTTGACGGAGCTTATGGCAAAGACACGTCCATCTATATTTCCAGAGACAACCTTGCCAAATCTGCCGCCATCAAGAGCAATAAGGACTCCCTCAAAAACTGCTTCCATGTAGAGGGCGGAGACGACGTCATCACCGACGCCATTGCCAGCCTCAATCCCGATGGAACCAATTACCTCTATTATTTCTCCCCGGAAGCAAAAAGGGAAATGCCCGCCGATTTAGTCCAAAAACTGGATAGCTACCATAAATCCTATACGGCTGCTTTTCACAGCAAGCTTTTTCCCATGCCGGATTTATCGGGCTACAATGGCATTATCAGAAATATCAACCGTATTTTCGGCAATCAAGGTTCTGCGGCCACTGTCGCGGATAAATACCATGCCATAGAGACTACCATGGAAAATGGGCGAAACTGTGTACAGGGATACAAGAACATCATAAAATACCTCTATGAAAATACAGACCTGCAGTACTTCCTGCAATCTTCCATGTTCCCCACGATTGTCACGGAACAGGAGACCTTAGAAGACACGCTCGCCCATCTGACAGTCGAAAATCTAAGCCCTGTCAGCGTTGCCAACGCTGACACTGCCGTCTTGTCCTCCATAGACCGCGCTGTGGAAAATTACTGCCGGGTATATGTCAACACCGCACTGTATAAGATTTCCACGAAGAACACCAGCCTTACAGTGCAAAACGGCGTCAGGAAATGGCAAGGTACCATTTTGCTTACAGAAATCGCCGACAAGGAGCACAGCGGACAGAAAACACTGTCCATTCTCATCAATTCTGACCTTGAGAATTTCCTCAGCCAGAAATTAGAAAAAGAACTGGCAAAAGAAGACAAATACGCCAAGCCTCTTACTGACATGGGTCTTACGATATCGGAATTTGCAGCAAAATTAAAACTCTACAATATCGATTATCTTGACAGTATACAAACCTCATTCCAAAGCTGCCTGTCAATCATCGAAAACGTGCATTCCGAACATGATGACTCCACCATGAGCAAGGAATTATACGACAGATTCTACCAACAATACCGCAAGCGCATCGACTATATATCTGCTGAGATATCTGCCAAAACCAGGCAGCTTGGTATCACCAAAACTATTTATGAGCATCTGAAATCAATCCAGCAAGCGGAACGAAAGAACTTAGACCTGAAAACAGCCCTCGGCAGCTTGTGGGTTACATTTTGCTCCTACCGGCGCGAAGACACTTACAAGAATGACAATTATGTCAGCAGCAACCTTACAGATTTCGAGATTCTTACCAAGACGGAAGAATTGCTTGCGGCAGCAAAAAAAGAATTGCTGAAAGCGGGAAACATGCAGTTTGAAGTAAATGCAGACATCAACAACCTGCTCATGCTGCCTGAGTTCAATGATTTTGCCCAGGATTTCCAGGTAGGGAACTGGATACATCTGATGGTAGATGACACTGTCTACCATTTAAGGCTGCTCTCCTATCAGGTTACTTTCGATGATTCCGCTTCTGTCAGCGTAGAATTTTCAACGCTGACAAAGACTTCCCAAGGAGTTTCTGATTTGCAGTCTGTCCTCAGCGCTGCCGGTTCGCTTTCCTCCTCCTATGCTTCTTTCATGCAGCAGATGCAGCACACCTCTGCCGCTAATGCACAGGTAAAGGATTGGGTAAAAAATGGGCTTGATGCAACAAAAACAAAACTATTCAATGATGCCTTGACACAGGAGATTGTCATTGACACAAACGGCATCCTCTGCCGCGCCTATGACGATATCGCAGATGGGTATGACAGCCATCAGCTGAAAATTAACCGCAATGCGCTCTTCCTTACCAAAGACAACTGGCAGACCGTCCACAGCGCAATTGGCAAATATTATTACGTTGACCCTGAGACCCGCAAGGAAATGGCTGGTTACGGCGTCATCGCCGACTCGATTGTCGGGAGATTTATTCTCGGAGAAAACCTTGGCATTTACAACGAGAACAGTTCGCTCAAATTTGATAAAAATGGGCTTGCCATAACCAATAACCGGAATACCGTAACCATCAACCCCAACAATTCCAGGCTCTTTCAAATTTCCAAACGCAATGTTGAAACTGCAGAGAATGAAGACATCTTCTATTGCGACCAAGATGGGAACCTGCATGTAACCGGAAACATCGAAGCTACCGATGGGACTTTCCACGGCACGGTCTATGCCACCGACGGCTCTTTTACCGGCACAATCCATGCTACCGATAGCTATTTCAAAGGCACAATTGAAGCTACTGATAGCTATTTCCACGGCACGGTTCATGCTACGGATGGTGAATTCAACGGCACAGTTCATGCTACCAGCGGCTCTTTTACTGGCACAATCCATGCCACCGATGGGGAATTCACTGGCACGGTTCATGCTACGGACGGCGAGTTTACTGGCACAATCCATGCTACGGATGGTCTTTTTAACGGTGAACTCAATTCAAGCAAAGGAACTATTGGAGGCTTTACCATCAGCGATTCGGCCTTATATAAAGGTATCTCCACTTTGAATGAAACGAATGCAAATGGAATTTATCTGGGAACGGATGGATTCCGTTTTAACAGCTACAACCCCATTTACTACTCTGTTATCAAAGATGGCGAAATTTTTTCATATGGAACTTATGGTGTCGCCTCTATGTCAGACGGTGGTTTTTATTGTATCAATACTTCTAACACTGTCCACACTGGTGCAAATACCGGCTTTTTTGTAGAAGAACAAGCTACCAATAATAGCGTATCCATGGAAACTGATGGCATATACATTTACAACGATGATTATTTAATAATTCACCTTGACGTTGATGGCTGTATATGTGGTGAAAAATATCTAAACAACTTTAACGAATACATTCTGCACTTCACTGATAACAAATTATTGGTTGGCCATAATAACTTTGACAGTTTAGTCCTTAGAGGAAAATCCATAACATTAAAATATTCTTCCGGGACAGCAGTCACCTCAGACGAACGTCTGAAGAATTCTTTCAAATCATTAGATGAGTTCGATGATGTATTTCTGGCGCTAAATCCATGTGCCTTCAAGTTCAACAATGGTACTTCCGACAGATTTCATTTCGGGTTTGGCGCAAAGCAGATTAGGGACACATTCCTCTCCCACGGATTCACCACCAAGGATTTCGGCGGATTTGTCCAGATGGCAGATTCCCCGGACGATGAAGATTACTGCGGCTATGCTGACCCTATGGGGCTCATTTACACAGAATTTATTTCCTGGAACACGCACATGATTCAAAAGCTTTACCGGGAAAACGCAGCCTTGAAACAACGCATCACACAGTTAGAAATGACGATGGCTTAACGCCATCTTATTTATTCCCGCAGGCAATGAGAACGCTTGCTGCGGGGTATTTGATTTAAGGAGGAAAACGTATGAAATTAAAAGCAATTGACATTTTAAACATCTGCCATTCACTGGAAAAACTGTCTGACCTGGAACTGGACTTAAACCCGGCATGTACGATTGCCAAAAATCTCAGGGAGCTGGCAGTGGCAAAAGAAGTAATTGAAGACAAAAGAAATAAACTCATCACGGAATACGCCAAAAAGAACGAGGACGGAACGATATGCCAATCAGAAAACGGCAACATAGAGATTCAGGAGCCGGAAACTTTCTCCGCCAAACTGAACGAACTTCTGTCCTCAGAAACTGAGGCGGACCTTATAAAAATGCAAAAAGACACACTCAGCGGAATCAAGGTTTCAGCCAAAACCCTGCTTCCGCTGAGAGAGTGTAAAATAAAGTGTGTAAGTTAGAAATACAACAAATCTAACTGCACGCT
>CANOHX010000087.1 GCA_947565885.1 uncultured Lachnospiraceae bacterium | reverse complement strand
TTTATATTACGCAGATAAAACAGCTTCAAGATAGGATTTTTGAAAGGCTATTACTTGAAAATGACATTGAAATAAGTGGCGGACAGGGAAGGATTTTATTTATTTTATGGAAAACAGATAATCTTACAATCAGCGAAATAAGTGAAAAAACCTCCCTTGCTAAAAACACGGTATCCGTTGTAATAAATGGTATGGTTAATAAGGGAATTGTGGAAAGGAACATCAATCCTAAGAATCGCCGCCAGGCTATTGTGTCGCTTACGGAGTATGCAAAATCATTACAAGCAAGATATGAAGTTGTATCTCAGCAAATGAACATGTTGTTTTATCAAGGTTTTTCAGAAAAGGAGCAACATCAATTTGAACAGTATCTTGCGCGGATACTTGCAACCTTGATAAAAAATCTGCATTCAGGCAAATAATTTTAAAGCGAGGAGGATTTCCAATGAAAACAAGACAACATATCATCGAATTTATCCAAAAACAAAAAACAATATTTATTGCTTCTGTGGATGAAGAGGGTTTTCCCAATATGAAAGCAATGTTTACACCACGCAAAATAGAGGGAAATTGCTTTTATTTTTCGACTAATACATCTTCTATGCGTACACAGCAGTTTATGAAGAATCCCAAGGCTAGCATCTATTCTTACAATAGAGGACGGTTTAAGTATGAAGGCATTATGTTGACAGGTACAATGGAAGTTTTACAAGATGATGATATAAAACAGGAAATCTGGTGTATAGGTGATACGATGTATTATAAGCAGGGTGTGACTGACCCGGACTATTGCGTATTGAAATTTACAGCAATAAAAGGTAGGCATTATTGCGATTTGAAAACAGAAAGTTTTAATGTTGAGGATTTAGCATAATGGAAGCCCCTAATTCCCCTCATGAGTGAGGGGAAAAGGGAGTTGAAGCGGGCTTGCCCGCGTTGTTCTATGGGTTAGATATTCGATTATCAGTCCGGTGCGCCCAAACAGCCTTTGTCAGTGAGCTTTGATTTATCGCAGATTACGGATATGTCTGGCTCGACATAGGCGATATCATTTTCATTCAAAAATACCGTAAATGGAGCGATATCCACTTCGCAGGAGCCTTAGCTGGTGTGGATGTATCTCGGATGGTTGTATGAGTTTATTTTGCCTGGATGGCATTAAAATTGATATTATAATAGCATTCAGGAAAACAATTTGAGGAAGAAACACCACATATCCAATTACACCCCAAATTTACATATTGTTCCATTGTTTATGGTGTTTTCGGTATTTTTCGTACGGCTACAAATTCCATTTATCCAGTTGTAATAGGATACAATTGTCTGGAAAATTAAGAAATCGTTTCATTTGCTGTCTGTTCAATACAGATTGAATCCACTGAATTCTTCTCTGCATGGCCTTTTCTGCAATTCTGCTTTCAGGTGCTGTTTCAAATCCATGTCACGTATTTTTTACTTCATGAAGCTCTGCAAAAACATCTTCTATCAGCATTGCCCCCAGAGGTGACATCTGAATTCTATTCCATAGCATCAGCGTAACCACAGCGGCAATATTTCCCCCGGCACTATCGCCTGCTATAATAATTTTATTCCTATTGATTCCTAACATATCAGCATTTTTAAGCATCCATTTATAGGTGCAGTAGCAATCTTCAACAGGAACAGGATATTTATTTTTGGGCAACAATCTGTAAAAATTACTTTACATTTTGCCATTTCCTTTGTTCAAACTCTTTCTGCCATAAACAACTCCATATCAATACATTTCCATACACCTATCGGCATCTCATATTTTCGCCTGCTATACTCTCTGAATCCAATCGACTCGTAGCAAAATTTTGCATTATTATTAAACAGTGATAACGCAAGATGGAGAAATGCAAACAATAGTTTGTAAAGAAAAAATACTTGACACCATAACCCATTTGTAGTATGATACCACAGGTGGTAAGAATGGAAAAAAAATTGATGCAGACGTATCTCTATGATTTTTATGGAGATTTGCTGAATGAGCATCAGCGTAACATATATGGGGATTTTGTGCTGAATGACCTGACCCTGAGCGAGATTGCTGAGGAGGAAGGGATTAGCCGCCAGGGTGTCCATGACCTCGTGAAACGGTGTGACAGACTGCTGGAGGGATATGAGCAGAAGCTGCATTTACTGGAACGTTTCCTGAAGATGAAAGAGCAGGTTTTGAGGATTCGCACCCTTACTGAGACGTACGAAAATGAGAATGGATTGGAAATGATGGCAGAAATCAGAGCCATTTCGGATGAGATATTAGAGGAGTTATAGTATGGCGTTTGACAGCTTGTCTGAAAAATTGCAGAATGTATTCAAATCCCTGCGCAGCAAAGGAATGCTCACGGAAGCAGACGTGAAAGCCGCCCTGAAAGAGGTTAAGCTGGCTTTGCTTGAGGCGGACGTTAATTTTAAGGTGGTCAAGCAGTTTGTGAAATCCGTGCAGGAGCGCGCTGTGGGGCAGGATGTGATGAACGGTTTAAATCCTGGGCAGATGGTGGTTAAGATAGTTAATGAGGAACTTGTATCCCTTATGGGTTCCGAGACAACGGAGATTGCCTTAAAGCCTGGTTCTGACATCACAGTCATAATGATGGCGGGGCTGCAGGGTGCAGGAAAGACCACCACGACCGCCAAGATTGCCGGGAAGCTTAAGCAGAAAGGGAAGAAGCCTCTGTTGGTCGCGTGCGACGTTTACCGTCCGGCTGCTATCCAGCAGCTGCAAATTAATGGAGAAAAACAGAACGTGGAAGTATTTTCCATGGGAGACAGCCATAAGCCGGTCAATATTGCCAAGGCGGCAGTAGAGCACGCCAGGGCAAATGGGCAGAATGTGGTAATTTTAGATACCGCAGGACGGCTGCATATTGATGAAGAGATGATGGAAGAGCTGCAGGAAATCAAAGGGCAGATTGACGTGAGCCAGACGATACTGGTCGTAGATGCCATGACCGGACAGGACGCGGTGAACGTGGCAACAATGTTTGAAGAAAAGATTGGCATTGACGGCGTGGTATTGACGAAGTTAGACGGCGATACCAGGGGCGGTGCAGCCCTGTCCATCCGTGCAGTTACCGGTAAGCCGATACTGTATGTTGGTATGGGTGAGAAATTGTCCGATTTGGAGCAGTTTTATCCGGATCGTATGGCGAACCGTATCCTTGGCATGGGCGATGTGCTGACCTTGATAGAGAAAGCACAGGAGAATATTGACGAGGAGAAAGCAAGGGAATTAGAGCAGAAGATGAAGAAAGCCGAGTTCGGCTTTGACGACTATCTGGAATCCATGAATCAGATGAAGAAAATGGGCGGCATTTCCAGTATGCTGCAGATGATGCCGGGAATCGGCGGTTCCCAGATAGCAGAGATAGAAAATGCGGTAGATGAGAAGAAAATGGCGAGGATTGAGGGCATTATTTATTCCATGACTCCCAAAGAGAGGGCAAACCCCTCCTTGCTCAATCCCAGCCGCAAGCGCAGGATTGCCGCCGGCGCGGGCGTGGACATCAGTGAAGTCAACCGCCTGGTCAAACAGTTTGAGCAGTCCAGGAAAATGCTCAAGCAGATGTCCGGGATGATGGGCGGCAAGGGCAAGCGCCGCGGCGGTTTCAAGCTGCCGTTTGGGCTTTAATTACGGTTACTTAGTTAAGTATAGGAAACGAACCAAACGTTTGCGTTTTGATTCGTTTCCTGCGCCGAATGCACGCCGCAAGCGGCATATTTCCTATGTGCATCCGTGCGCATCTTTGCGGAGCAGTTATAGTAAACGCATTCATTTTATGCGTTTACTATAATATAGATAACAATAAGAACCAGGAGGTGAAAAGAATGGTAAAGATCAGGTTAAAGAGAATGGGACAGAAGAAGGCTCCTTTCTATAGAATCGTTGTCGCTGATTCCAGGTCTCCGAGAGACGGAAAGTTCATCGAAGAGATTGGAACATACGATCCGACTAAGGATCCAAGTGAATTCCACGTGAATGAAGAATTAGCAAAGAAATGGTTGGCAAATGGCGCTCAGACTACAGATACAGTAGCAAAGATTTTCAAAGCAGCCGGCATCGAGAAATAATCTTCGTGAGGTGACGTAATGAAAGAATTAGTAGAGGTAATTGCAAGAGCGCTTGTGGATATTCCGGAAGAAGTTGTAGTTACGGAGACTGAGAATGACAAGTCCATTGTACTGGAATTACACGTTGCCCAGGAAGATATGGGGAAAGTAATTGGAAAACAGGGACGGATTGCAAAAGCCATTCGTGCAGTTGTGAAAGCGGCTGCAGCTAAGAGTGACAAGAAAGTTATTGTCGATATTGTACAGTAGCAAACAGTAAGAGAGGCTGTCGTAGAATTGATATTCGGTTTTACGGCAGCTTTTGTATCATAGAGAATTTCCAGCCATACAACACGGAAATCAATTTTATAAATATCCTTAAAAATTTCTAATATTTTTAAAATTGATTTCCGTGACCATACAAGGAGAATTGTTTATGGAAGACTTATTGCAGGTGGGAGCGATTACCACGACACACGGCGTACGCGGCGAGGTAAAAGTATTTCCCATGACAGATGACGTAATGCGTTTTAAGAAGTTAAAGAAAGTTTTGTTGGAAGATGGCAAGGACTATCTGGAATTGGAAATCGTTCAGGTCAAATTCTTTAAAAATCTGGCAATTTTGAAATTTAAAGGGATTGATAACATCAATGATGTAGAAAAATACAAGGGCAGGGGTCTTTTTGTGACAAGGGACCATGCGGTGAAATGTGAGAAAGATGAGTATTTCATTGCCGACTTGATTGGCATAGAGGTAAGGACAGAAGAGGGGGAACTGCTGGGCGAACTCGCGGACGTGCTGCAGACCGGGGCAAATGACGTATATGTGGTGCGCGTGGATAAAGATTCTCCCTATGCAGAGCGGGTTACGGATAAGAACAAGGAGCTGCTGCTGCCGGCAATCCGCGACTGTATCCTGCAGGTGGACATGCAAAAGAGGAGTATGCGGGTGCATCTCCTGCCCGGATTGCTGGCAGAAAATGTGGAGGAGCTGCCATGAATTTTTATATCCTGACGTTATTCCCGCAGATGGTGGAGGAGGGGCTTAATACCAGCATTATCGGGCGCGCCAAGGAGGCGGGCATCCTGCAGATTGAGACCGTGGATATCCGTGATTATTCCGCCAATAAACACCATAAAGTTGATGATTACCCTTATGGGGGCGGCGCGGGGATGCTGATGCAGGCACAGCCGGTGTACGCTGCCTGGAAATCCGTGGCAGACCGCCTTGGGAAGAAGCCGCGGTGCATCTATGTGACGCCCCAGGGCAGTGTTTTTAAGCAGCAGAAAGCAAAGGAGCTTGCCTTGGAGGAAGATTTAATCCTGCTCTGCGGTCATTATGAGGGCATTGACGAGCGTGTCTTAGAAGAGATTGTCACCGATTATTATTCCATCGGAGATTATGTGCTCACTGGCGGGGAATTGCCGGCGATGGTGATGGTAGACGCGATTTCCCGCATGGTCCCGGGGGTGTTGAGCAACGAGGAATCCGGTTCTGCGGAGTCGTTTGAGGGAAATCTGCTGGAATATCCCCAATATTCCCGCCCGGAAGAGTGGATGGGCAAAAAAGTGCCGCCGGTACTGCTTTCCGGGCATCATAAAAATATTGAAGCCTGGCGCAGGCAGCAGTCCCTTCTGCGCACAAAAGAACGCCGCCCCGACTTGCTTAAGGGGGCGGCGCTTACCTGCCAGGAGCAGGAATGGTTGAAAGAATAGCAAATCATTTATGCTGCCAGAGATTGGTCTTCTGGATGAGCAGCAATGTGGCAATCATCAGCGCGATGCCAATCGGCAATACGATAATCGCATTTGGCACAAAACCGGCGATGACATAGCTCACAAAGCTGACAGCAGCCACGGTGAGGGCGTAAGGCAGCTGCGTTGATACGTGCGTCACATGGTTGCATTGCGCGCCCGCGCTTGCCATGATGGTCGTGTCAGAAATCGGGGAGCAGTGATCTCCGCAGACTGCGCCGGCCATACAGGCGGAAACGCAGACAACGCCCAGAGGGTTGTCCAGAGGGAATACGGCAAGGGTAATCGGAATCAGGATACCGAAAGTTCCCCAGGAAGTGCCCGTTGCGAAAGCAAGGAAAACACCGATGATGAAAACGATTGCCGGCAGGAAAGCCTGGAAGCTGCTGGCAGAATTATTTACCACTGCTTCCACAAACTCTTTGGCTCCGAGGGAATCTGTCATTGCTTTCAAACTCCAGGCAAATGTCAGTATGAGGATTGCCGGGACCATGGACTTGAACCCTTCTGGAATCGCTTCCGCTAGTTCTTTGAATTTGATGGACCTGCGGATTAAATAGTAAGCGGCAGTGATGATTAATGCCACGGAAGAGCCGAGCATTAGGCCGATGGAAGCATCGGAATTGGAAAATGCGTCCACAAAGTTTGCGCCCTCAAAGAATCCGCCGGAATAAATCATGCCGATAATGCAGGATACAATCAGCACGGCAATCGGCAGAAGCAGGTCAATAACCTTGCCGTTGGGATTGCTGTTCTCATTTACCGCGTTTGCATAATCCTCCATGCCGGAGAAGATATCTCCTTTTTCCTTGGCATTTTTCTCATGGGTAGCCATGGGACCGTAATCCATGCCGGTCAGCGCGAGGAAAATCATCATCACGATTGTCAGCAGTGCATAGAAGTTAAAGGGAATTGTACGGATGAATAGATAAAGTCCGTTGCCGTCCTCCACGTAGCTTGCCACTGCGGCAGCCCAGGAAGACACCGGTGCGATAATGCAGACGGGGGCAGCCGTCGCATCAATGACATATGCCAGCTTTGCCCTGGAGACCTTGCTACCGTCTGAGACCGGGCGCATGACGCTTCCCACAGTCAGGCAGTTGAAGTAATCATCAATAAAAATCAGTACGCCCAAGGCGATGGTAGCAAGCTGTGCGCCCGCGCGTGTCTTGATATGGGAAGACGCCCATCGCCCGAAAGCGGCGGAACCGCCAGCCTTGTTCATCATTACGACCATGATTCCCAGGATGACCAGGAAAATCAGGATGCCGACATTATAGGAATCTGCAAGCACTGCCACGATACCATCGTTGAATACATGGGTGAGCGTTCCCTCAAAACTGAAATTTGAGTAGAGCAGTCCGCCGATTACGATTCCTACAAAAAGCGAGGAGTAGACCTCCTTGGTAATCAGGGCAAGCCCGATGGCAATGATGGGCGGAAGCAGCGACCAGGCCGTCATATAAAAGTGGCTGGGGTTCTCCGCAGCGCCGTCCCCGGTCGCGTATGCCAGGGCAGGGAAAATAAGTACCGCGATACAGATAAGAAGCAGAATGCTCGCAAATTTCTTCCCGCGGATCATAGCTGCCAGACCTCTCTTGGGGGTGTTCTGGTTGTTTTTCATCTTGTGTCCTCTCTTTCTCTCTCCCCAAATGGAAGAGGTGGGTATTTCCATAGTAAATTTTATCTAAGGAAATACTGATATACTCATGACAGATGAAATCTGCCGTGAGTATTGCGCCAACCGCAGCCGCAAAGCGGCATATTTCCTTATGCGGTTGTGCGCATCACTTTATACTGAGCGGTCAGTCTTTTCGACCGCCAGTATAAATCAGCATTTTCCTATACTCAGCGTCATCCGGCAACTGCCAAATGAACGCAAAAGCGCTTACAGCAACTGAATCCCATGTTTCTCTGCTTCTGCGCAGATTTCGTCTTTCCAGAGGGAGGACTGTACCTCGCCGATGTGCGCTTTGCGCAGGAAAAACATGCAGATTCTTGACTGGCCAATACCGCCGCCGATTGTGAGGGGGAGCTCTTTGTTCAGGATAGCTTTCTGGAACGGAAGTTCGGCGCGTTCCGTGCATCCTGCTTTTTCCAGCTGGGCTGCCAGCGAGGCCTCATCCACACGGATTCCCATGGAAGAAAGTTCCAAGGCGATATCGAGTACCGGATAGTAGACAACAATGTCCGCGTTCAATGCCCAGTCATCGTAGTCTGGAGCCCTGCCGTCATGCGGCTCGCCGGATTTGAGCTTGTCGCCAATCTGCATGATACATGCCGCGCCTTTTTCCTTGCAGATAAGGTATTCGCGCTCCTTAGGGTCAGACTGCGGATACATCTCTTCCAGTTCGCCGGTGGTAACAAAATAGATGTCATGCGGCAGGATTTCCTCTATGTAGTCGTATTGGATGGCCATATATTTCTCTGTCTTGCGCAGGACTTTGTAGACAGTCCGTACCGTTTCCTTGAGGAAATCCAGATTCCGGTCCTCCCTGGAAATAATCTTTTCCCAATCCCACTGGTCTACGAAAATGGAGTGGATATTGTCGGTCTCTTCATCTCTGCGGATAGCATTCATGTCCGTATAGATGCCTTCTCCTTTGGAAAAACCATATTTTTTCAGGGCGTAGCGTTTCCATTTGGCAAGGGAATGGACAATCTCGGCTGGCTTTTCGTTCTGTTCTTTGATGCCGAAAGTGACAGGACGTTCCACGCCGTTTAAGTTGTCATTTAGCCCGGAGTCCGGGTCTACGAACAACGGTGCGGATACACGCTGCAGGTTCAGGCGTTCCGCCAGCAGATTCTGAAAAGAATCCTTGACGGTTTTGATGGCAATCTGCGTGTCGTGCAGACACAGCGCAGATTGGTAATTTTCAGGTATCAATAAATGTTCCATAAATTATCTCCTCGTCAGATTTTTTGATTTTCTTTTACATTATATGCTTGACGTTATATTTTTTCAATAAGTAAGTTGTAGTTTTTGCCAAGATATGAGAGAATAGTCTGTGAATAAGTTTAGGGAGGAAGGCAAATGCGGAGCATTTTTAAAGATGCCTTCCGACGAACTGGCAGGTGACGCAAAGCGTCGCGTGCCGATACCATTATTATGCTAGGAGGAAAGGGATGGAACAGTTGCATTTTGGGGTAGACTACTATCCAGAACACTGGGAGCGGGCGCGCTGGGATAAGGATGCAGACCTGATGCGGGACATGGGAATCCAGATGGTGCGCATGGCGGAATTTTCCTGGCATAAGCTGCAGCCAAGGGAAGATGTGTTTGATTTTGGCTGGCTGGATGAAGCGATTGAACTGTTGGGCAGAAAGGGAATATATACGATTGTGGGTACGCCGACAGCGGCGCCGCCCGCATGGATGGTCCATAAGCACCCGGACATTCTGCCTATGGACCGGGAGGGGCGTGTCCGCGGCTTTGGCGGCAGGCATCATGACTGCCAGTCCAACCCCACTTATCGGTCATATATTCGCAAGCTGGTTACCAAGATGGCAGAACATTATGGGCAAAATCCTTATGTCATTGGCTGGCAGCTGGACAATGAGCTTGGCAACAGCCACCAGGAGCTCTGTACCTGCACAAGCTGCGGGCAGCATTTTCAGGCATGGCTGCGCCGGAAATATCAGACAACAGAGGAACTGAACCGGGCATGGGGAACTGCTTTCTGGAGCCAGGAGTACAATGATTTTGCGGAAGTGCCTGCGCCGCGTATTACCGTAACAGGGGAGAATCCTTCGGCAATGTTGGACTGGAAGCGGTTCTGCTCCGATTTGATTGTGGATTTTGCCAGAGAACAGGCAGAGATTATCCGCAAATATGCAAAGAATCAGTTTATCACGCATAATTACATGGGTTTTGCCGATAAGGTGGACTACTATAAGCTGGGAGAACTTCTGGATTTTGTTTCCCATGACCAGTATCCAGGAGGATTCTATCTCCCAAAGACGCCCCATGAGAGCAATTATGTCCTGGCTGCAACGCTGGATGTGGTGCGCAGTTATAAGAACCAGCCTTTCTGGATTATGGAGCAGCAGTCTGGAATTACTGGCTGGGAGATTATGGGCAGGGCGCCTGCCCCGGGACAGCTTTCTTTATGGGCGATGCAGTCCGTTGCACACGGTGCGGACGCTGTTGTCTTCTTCCGCTGGCGAACTTGTGCCATGGGGACGGAGCAGTATTGGCATGGCATCCTTCCCCATAGTGGAAATCCAGGTAGGCGATATAAAGAATTGCAGGATTTCATTCATGAAACAAATCCCTTGATGGAAGAACTGCACGGAAGCATGACCCAGGCGCAAGTGGGCATTGTCTTTTCTTTCGAGCAGGAGTACGCATTCCAGATTCAGCCCCATCACAGAGATTTAAGCTATACCGGGCAGGTGCAGAAATATTACCGTGCCCTGTATGAGAGGAATATTCCGGCTGATTTTGTGCCGGAACAGGGAGATTTTACCAAGTATAAGCTATTGCTGGCGCCGCTGCAGTACCTCATGTACCCGGAGCTGGAGGAGAAATATCTTGATTTTGTCAGACAGGGAGGGCAGCTTCTGCTGACTATGCGCACTGGCGTAAAGGATAAAGCGAATCTCTGTATGACGGAGCGAGAACTGCCGGGCAGGCTTAGCGAGGCTGCCGGGGTGGAGGTGCTTGATTATGACTGTCTCCGTGACGCGCAGGTAAAAGTGCGGTTCGGGGAGGAAGAGTTTGCGGCGAACATCTGGAGCGATTTGCTGCGCCTTTTGCCTGGCACAGAAACATTGGCTAGCTATGCCAGCGAGTTTTACGCGGGAGAGCCTTGCATAACAGCGCATCCCTATGGGGAAGGGATTTGTTATTATGTAGGCACGGAACCAGGGGAGGCGTTGATGGACAAGCTGCTGGCACAGATTTGTGAAACTGCTGGGGTTCAGCCAATCTTACCGCCGGTAGCGGATGTGGAGTGCACAGTCCGGCAAAACGACAGGGCACGTTTCCTGTTTGTGCTCAACCATGCCAAAGAGCCTAGGAGCTATCAAGCGCCAGAGCATTACCGGCTGCTGAAAGGGCGGCAGGCAGGAAAACTGCAGCCATATGAGACGCAGGTTCTGACAATGGAAATATAATTTTAAGTTGCAGTTATATGAGATGCAAATAGTGACAATAAAATATAATTTTAAGTTAAGCCCAAAATATAGGTATCAATAATAGAAAATAAAATCAAAATTTAACATAGAAAGGAAATGAAACATGAAGCAGATAGTAAAGACCGCAGAAAAAATCATGAATGAGATAAAGGAATATACCGGATGGAACTTAGTGGGTGCAGTGAAAGGCAATGGCTGCATGATCCGCGCGGACCTCGGCAAACAGATGAAAGTCTTTTTGGAAATTAAAGATGCCGATGTGCTGATTCAGGTTATCGGGCTGGGCGGTAAATTTGACGACAAATCCATAGAGCTTGTCCAGGAGAAGCTGGAGTTTGAGGTGGAAACATTGATTGAGGAGGATGATTCCCTTACACTCAGCTACCATGAACCTCTGGGCGTATTAGAGCACAGTGTGAAAGGCGTCCTCAAGGAATGCATTATGCCGATGGCTGACCTCATGAAAGAGATGACAGCTCAGTAATCCTATTGGTAATGAAAAACCGGAAAGCGGCTGCTTTCCGGTTTTGTTACGTGCGTGAGAAGATTCGAACTCCCGACACCTTGGTCCGTAGCCAAGTGCTCTATCCAGCTGAGCTACACACACATA
>CANOHX010000086.1 GCA_947565885.1 uncultured Lachnospiraceae bacterium | reverse complement strand
TATTATGAGTTTACCTTTGATAAAGGGGTGAACGACGGCAAAGTAGAGAATGAGGGAAGCAAGATGGGGGTTACGGCAACAATTGCAGGGGACGGAGCCGGACTTGGCGTGGAAGAAAATGAGGTCAGGGGCAATAAAGTCCTGAATCTTCCAGGCGGGGGCTTAGGCAAAGGGAGCCTGATTTTGCCGGACAATATGTTTGACGACGTGACGGGCGATGGCTTTGCATTTTCCTTTTGGATCAATATTGACGCAGGAGCAGAACAGTACAGCCGGATTTTTTCGGCAACGCCTTTTGAACTGAATTCTAATGATGGTGACAATGGGGCGTGGAATGTGCCGGAATTTACCTTTGTGGTTGGGTCAGACACCAATGAGGATATGGGCGAGGGCAAAAGCGGATACAATTCTTCTGTTATGCTTAACGACCGCAGTACCCAGCTTAAGCTGGTGTGGGAGAAACAGTTTGCAAAAGGAGTATGGCAGCATGTGACTGTCAGCGTTTCCCCCGCAGATTATGAGGTTTATCTGGATGGGCAGAAAGTGAACATGAAGTATGACAGGAATCATAATAAGGACGCCATACTGACGTCGCTGTTTGCAGAGAATGCGGCAATGTTAAAAACTTATACACATAATGCCATCGGTCGTTCCGTTTACAGTACCGATAACGATATCAAAGCGCAGATGGATGAATTTCGTTTTTACAATACGGCATTAACCCCAGAGCAGGCAAAGGCAGCATATGACAGCTATGCTGTGCGTGATTCTGTACTGGATGGGCTGAAAGGCAAAATTGCACAGGCGCAGGCGAAGAGCATCAGCTTTTACACCAAAGACAGCTATGAGAAGCTGCTGGAGGCTGTCAGCGAAGGACAGGTAGGCGTGGCGAACCCAGTGACGGAGGCGAATGTAAACCGTCTTGTCGGGAATTTGGATACAGCGCTTGCCGGGCTTAAATTTTATGAGGGAATCACAGAAGATACAGCATTTTCCAATGCACAGCTGACCAAGGAAATGCGGGAAGCCAACCTGATATTGTCACAGGGTGGTTTGTCAGCGGACAGTGAACAGCAGATAAAAGCGGCCATAGATAAGGCTGCAGTGGCGCTGAAAGGAACAGAGCAACAGGCAGTGGATGAAGCGCTATTGGCATTGCGAAATGCGGTAGGGGATATTTCTTATGGCGCAACGCTGCATTTTGATGCCAACCTTGGAAACACTAAGGGTGAACTGTTCCATGGCTCTACCGGATTTCTCTATGGCGTCAGTGAAGTCGGCGTTCCTTCTGCAGATTTGATAAGTGCAATCCAGCCTAAGATTCTTGTGCAGAAAGCAGCAGACGGCAAACAGCATCCTTCCGGAGACGGTTATCGGCTGACGCCATACCTTAGGCAATGCGGGGTGGAGAATATTCAGATTTACCTGCAGGATTACTATTTAGAGTGGCCTTATGATTCTAATGGGATTGATGATTATAAGCAGAAAGTGGACGTCGTTGTCAGGAAGATGATGGAAGGAAAGTCAGTTGAGGAAATTGACAGGTATAGTCTGGTGCTATTTAATGAACCGGATTGGATTTGGTATGATGACCATAATTGGACTCGTTTTTGCAACGATTGGCTGACAATTTATAATACGGTCAAAGACATCAATCCGGCAATCAAGGTGGCGGGTCCTAATTTTTCCGCTTATGATGGTGGTGCATACAAGACGTTTTTTGAATTCTGTAAGAAAAATGAGTGTTTGCCGGAGTACATTACCTGGCATGAGTTGCAGAAAGATAAGCTGACAAGCTTCAAAGCACATTGCGACCAGGTGAAAGGGTATGTGGAGACATATTATGCAGATTCTGATATAGAACCAACGTTGTTTGTCAATGAAACCGTGAATTTTGACGATGTGGGAAATCCTGGGGCATTGGTAAACTGGCTGTCTGTGTTTGAGGAGGAAGACGTCTATGCTTCCCTGCCATATTGGGGGCTGGCAAATTCCCTGAACGAGCTGGCAGCAGATACGAACAAGCCCAATGGCGCATGGTGGGTATATAAATGGTATGCGCAGATGACAGGCAAAAAAGCGCCGCTGACATTGGAGAATATTGGAGGTCCGGGGGCTTACGGCAGACTGTATGGTCTGACGAGCGTGGACGAGGAGGTCGGCATGATCCATAGCTTGTTTGGCGGTCAGGCAGGCAAGCAGACGGTCAGCATAGAGAACATTAAGTCAACCAGGATGTTTGCCGGGGCAGATAAGGCGCATGTCAAACTTTATAGCACGAAATTCACTGGGCATCATGGATTTGCAGATGAAATTCCAGTGGAATTTGAAGGAAATTTGGCGTTCTCCGGTAATGACCTCGTATTCACAATTCCAGATGCAGAATTGATGGACGCCTACTATGCAGTGATTACGCCCGCAACCAATGAGCCGGTCAGTACAATTGCAGCGTATGGCAAAAACTGGGAACAGACTTACGAAGCCGAGGAGGCTGAATTGATTGGCGGAGCAAAAACTTATACCAAGACAAGCGGTGATGATCTGGCGCGCTCGAACCGTGCAGAAGTTGGCAGCCTGGATACTGAGGAAGATGGCGTCAGATTTACGGTCAATGTGCCTAAGGCAGGAAGGTACCGCCTGAATATCTATTATTCCAGCCAGGCACCGCAGGTGGATGCGCAGAGTTTGGAATATGTCGCTACTGGGGGGCAGAACCGCGCCATCGGAGCGATTTCTAAACATACTCTGACGATTGACGATGGGCAGCCGCAGGAGATTGCCTATGACTCCACGGTAAAATGGGGGTATTACAACTATAAGACGGTCTATGTAGATTTGACAGAGGGAAGCCATGCTATTCAGCTAATGTACAAGGGAGAGAGCCAGAAAGGCAAAGAGGTAAATTCCATGCTGTGTGCATTGCTGGATAAGATTGACTTGGCCTATGCGCCGGAGTCACCGACGGTTGTCAAAATTGAACCGGAGGAACTTGTAAGCAGCCAAGAAGGATTTACGTTGACGCAGAATGGCGGTTATTCCGGGGCGGGAAGCGCTTCTGGCAGCGGGACATTTGAGTTTTACGTCTGTGCCCCGCGGGATGGCTATTATACAATCGGTACCGTGGGAAGCGGCAAGGGGACATTGTCCAAGAGCCGTATAAATTATGCCAAAGATGCCAAAGCAGAGACGGCAGTCAGCATAGACTGGATGAAGCTTTTTGATTTCACGGTTGGCAGTCAGAATGCTGGTAAAGTCTACCTTACGGCAGGGATAAACCGTTTTAGCATAACAGGCAATGGTCTTGTTTTGGATCTTCTGACATTTACGGAGGACGCCGGGCATACGCAGAAGAATTCTTATGCCATTGAGGCGGAAGACTGTGAGCGTGGCGGCAGCGGCGCTTTTGATGATGAGGAAGACTATAATTACCTGCCGGGCAGCGTTCCTGTTCCCCAGGTTATTGATAATGAGTATGCCTCTGGAAAGAAAGCCGTTGAGGGATTCCGGGGCGGAAGCGATGGCAGTTTAAAACTCAAAGTGAACGTACCGGAAGCGGGCGATTATAAGCTTTCCGTATTCTATGCCAATGATGAACCTGCGCCGGTAATGAAGAAACAGGACGGCTCCAACTATGTGCATCCGTATAATACGGATTTAGTAGAGCGTTACATGCAGATTTCCGTCAATGGCGGGACGCCGCAGACCGTATATTTCAGGAATACTTTCTGCTGGGATACGTTTAAAAATACGGTTGTGGACGTGAAGCTGCAAAAGGGTGAAAATACCATCGCTTTTACAAATGACAATTCCTATAAATTCAGTGAACTGCAGGATGATTTCACGCCGAGGCTGGATAAATTCGTGGTTGCCTCTGCGTATGTAAAAACACCGGACGCTGCCAAGCCGCCAACGGATCTGCCAGGGAATCCGCCGGAGGGTTCTTCTAAGAAAGCGGAAAACAAGATTACCGGAGTTGCTTCTGCAATCAGGAAAGTGTATGGGAATAAGCCGTTTACCATCAATGCGAAAGGTCAGGGTGCAATCACTTATACCTCCAGTAACAAGAAGGTTGCAACTGTAGGGAAGACAGATGGCAAGGTTACTATCAAAGGCTGTGGCAAGGCGGTAATTACCATCAGCGCAGCCGGGAACAGCAGCTATCTTCCCGCAGAGAAGAAGATTACCGTGACGGTTGCGCCAAAGAAGATGGCGCTTAGCAATGTGAAATCCACTGCCAAGAAAACAATCAGCGTGAAGTGGAAGAGGGATAAAAAGGCGGACGGATACCAGATTCAGTATGCCTCCAGTAAAAAATTCAAAAGCGCGAAGACTGTGGATATCAAGAAGAACCGCACCACAAGCACGAAAATCAAAAAGAACGTGAAGGCTGGCAAGAAGTATTATGTGAGGGTGCGCGCTTACAAAAAAGATGGCAAGGACAAGATATACGGAAGTTACAGCAAGGCGAAGAGCGTGAAAGTAAAGTAATGGCAGTACAGCATGAAAATAAAAAAAGTTCTTGCCAAAATGCAAAAAGCGTGCTATGATGTTCAAAATTAAAACATTAGCAAGTTAAAGCGTTGAAGGAGACTCTTGTTTTCAGAGGCCGACAGGAATACGACGTCACCGACTGAGAGCGTCGTTTGGAAGAGGAGACAAAGGGAACACTCTGGAGCAGACTGATTGAACATCATGGATTGCTTTGCAAAGACATGATACGAAGTAGGTCAGTACGTCCATGCACGTTACGCATAAGAGTGGGGAAAGGATTTCTTTCCCAATGCGGGTGGTACCGCGGATAACCAGTTTATTCGCCCCGGGATACTATAACATGTATCTCAGGGCATTCTTTTTGCCAAAATGCCCTGAGATACTGCATCAGAAAAGGAGTGACCATTATGAGCAACATTTACAGAGACATCACATTAGACAAGGTAAGCGAGGGAGACATTGGCAGGACAGTCCGCGTGGCGGGCTGGGTAGAGAATATCCGTGACCATGGCGGCGTTTCTTTTGTGGATTTGCGGGATATGTATGCAGTGATGCAGGTGGTAATCCGGGACGGGAAGCTGTTGGAGGGAATCAGAAAGGAGCAGGCGATATCCGTTCAGGGATTGATTGAAAAGAGGGATGAAGAAACCTACAACCCTAAGATTCCTACCGGAACGATTGAACTGGACGCCAAAGAAATTGATATTCTGGGCGAGGTCTATGAGACGCTTCCCTTTGAGATAATGACAAGCAAAGAAGTGCGGGAAGAAGTACGGCTGAAATACCGCTATCTGGATCTGCGCAACCAGAAAGTAAAAGAAAATATTCTCTTTCGCTCCAAAGTAATTGCGTTCCTGCGCCAGAAGATGACAGAACTGGGATTTGTGGAAATCCAGACGCCCATCCTGTGCGCGTCTTCGCCGGAGGGCGCCAGGGACTATATTGTGCCCTCACGCAAATACAAGGGGAAGTTTTACGCGCTGCCCCAGGCGCCTCAGCAGTACAAACAGTTGTTAATGGCGTCGGGATTTGATAAATATTTTCAGATTGCCCCCTGTTTCCGGGATGAGGATGCGAGGGCGGACCGCTCTCCGGGAGAGTTTTACCAGCTTGATTTCGAGATGAGTTTTGCCACCCAGGAAGATGTGTTCCAGGTCGGGGAAGAAGTGCTGGCGGCAGCATTTGCGGAATTTGCGCCGGAAGGAAGCGTTGTAACTGAGACGCCGTTTCCGGTAATCAGTTACAGGCAGGCGATGCTGGAATTCGGCACGGATAAGCCAGATTTGCGAAATCCGCTGCGCATCGCAGACGTCACAGAATTTTTCCAGAAGTGCAGTTTTAAGCCATTTCTCGGAAAGACTGTCCGTGCTATCCGGGTACATGCAGAAATGTCCAAGGGATTCCATGAAAAATTGCTGAAGTTTGCCACTGGAATCGGCATGGGTGGTCTTGGTTATCTGGAAGTCATGGAGGATGGCAGCTACAAGGGTCCGATTGACAAATTCATCCCCGAGGAGCTGAAAGAGGAATTCCGTGTGCTTACCGGAGTGGAAATAGGAGATACGATTTTCTTTATGGCGGATAAGGAGGCGCGTGCTGCGTATTATGCAGGCATGATTCGCACGGAACTGGGAGAGAAACTGGATTTGCTGGAGAAAAATGCTTACCGCTTCTGTTACGTCAATGATTTCCCGATGTTTGAGCGGGATGCGCGGACGAAGCAGATAGGATTTACACATAACCCATTTTCCATGCCTCAGGGAGGGCTGGCAGCGTTGAACGAGAAAGATCCTCTGGAAGTTCTGGCATACCAGTATGATATTGTCTGCAACGGCGTGGAACTATCGTCCGGCGCAGTCCGCAACCACGATCTGCAGATTATGGAGAAAGCGTTTGCGATTGCAGGTTATGATAAAGAAGTGTTGAAAAATAAATTCGGGGCATTATACAACGCGTTTCAGTTCGGAGCGCCGCCCCATGCCGGCATGGCGCCAGGCATTGACCGGATGTTGATGCTTTTAAAAGGCGAAGAGAACATCCGCGAGGTCATTGCTTTCCCCATGAACGGAAACGCGCAGGATTTAATGTGCGCTGCCCCCAGCGAGGTGACGGAACAGCAGCTGCGGGAAGTGCATATTAAGGTGCGGGACTAGTGCCTTGTATCGCTGATAATTAGTCAAACTCACTTGTCTATTCGCACATTTGCTTCGTTAAATTTTCTAGCCGTAGCCACCGCTACGCCGTCAAAAATTCTCCTTGCAAATGAACGAATATCCTGCGTGATTTTATCAAATATCAACGAGACAAGACACTATATAACGAAGACTTCATATTCGTTATACTGATACAGCAAATGTGTGAAAACGTGCATTAAGGTGCGGGTCCCTAAGTCTGTATTTGAAAATGTAGATTAGGGCGTGATGCCAAAGAGATTAGGAGGAGACAGGTTTGGAAGAGGTCAAGAAGAAAGTGAATGCAGGTAGAGGCAAAAACGTAATTTCTGATGAGACCATGGAATATGTGGGTATCCTTGCCAAGCTGGATTTGTCCAGCGAAGAGAAAGAGGCAGCGAAAAAGGACATGGAAACGATGCTGGATTACATTGATACTTTGAATGAACTGGACACATCGGGAATTGAGCCGATGTCCCATGTCTTTTCCGTACACAATGTTTTCCGTGAGGATGTGGCAGAAGACAGGGACGGCGGGGAAGATACGCTGGCAAATGCCCCCATGCAGAGGGACCGGGCATTTGTGGTGCCTAAGACCGTAGAGCAGTAAGGAGGCAGAGGATGAACCTTTTATCATTGACAGCCGTAGAGCTGGGAAAGAAAATCAAAGCCAAAGAAGTGTCAGCCGAAGAGGCAGTAAAAGCATCGCTGGCAGCTATTGAGAGCAAGGAGCCGCAGATAAACGGCTTTGTAACCATAGATGGGGAATGTGCCTTGAAACGTGCTGCCGAGGTGCAGAAACAGATTGCAGAAGGGACGCTGACAGGACCGCTTGCCGGGGTTCCGGTGGCAGTGAAAGACAATATCTGTACAAAGGGGCTGCTGACAACCTGCAGTTCTAAGATTTTAAATAATTTTATCCCTACCTATACGGCTCAAGCGGTACGAAATTTGGAAAAAGCGGGCGCTGTCGTGATTGGCAAGACGAACATGGATGAATTTGCCATGGGCAGCACTACCGAGACGTCCGCTTATGGGGTAACGAGAAATCCCTGGAATAGCGAACATGTCCCCGGGGGCTCTTCCGGCGGCAGCTGCGCGGCAGTGGCAGCAGAGGAGGTCAGCTGTGCGCTGGGTTCTGATACCGGCGGCTCCATCCGCCAGCCCAGTTCGTTCTGCGGTGTTACCGGCATCAAGCCTACTTACGGAACGGTCTCCCGTTATGGGCTGATTGCCTATGGCTCTTCCTTAGACCAGATTGGGCCGGTGGCAAAGGATGTGACGGACTGCGCCACTGTCCTGGAAATCATCAGTTCTCATGATAAGAAAGATTCCACTTCGGTGAAACGTGAAGATACGGATTTTACTACAGCCTTGGCAGACGATGCAAGGGGGCTTAAAATCGGTATCCCCAGGGATTATCTGGGCAGCGGATTGGACATGGAAGTAAAAGAAGCCGTGCTGAAAGCTGCCAGGGTTCTGGAAGAAAGGGGAGCGGTTGTGGAAGAATTTGATTTGAGCTTGGTAGAATATGCAATTCCGGCATACTATGTGATTGCCGCCGCTGAGGCGAGTTCCAACCTGGAACGGTTTGACGGCGTGAAATATGGCTACCGCGCGAAAGATTATGAGGCGCTTCATGACATGTACAAGAAATCACGTTCCCAGGGATTCGGGGCGGAGGTAAAACGCCGCATCATGCTCGGTTCCTTTGTACTCAGTTCCGGCTATTACGATGCGTATTACTTAAAAGCACTACGCACGAAAGCATTGATAAAACAGGCATTTGACAAAGCGTTTGCCAGCTATGATATCATTCTTGGACCGGTAGCGCCCACTACCGCGCCCAAACTTGGGGAATCCTTGTGCGACCCCTTGAAAATGTATCTGGGAGATATCTATACGGTTTCTGTAAACCTGGCAGGGCTTCCGGCAATCAGCGTACCTTGCGGATTGGATAGCAAGGGGCTTCCGATTGGCCTGCAGCTTATCGGCGATTGTTTCCAGGAAAAGAAGATAATCCGCGCCGCATTTGCCTATGAGCAGACCAGAGCTTACCATCACAGCCCATTGGCAGAACAGTAGGGAGGAGAAAGATTATGAGTAAAGAATATGAAACCGTCATCGGTCTGGAAGTCCATGTAGAACTGGCAACGAAAACGAAAATCTTCTGTTCCTGCTCCACGGCTTTCGGCAGTGCGCCAAATACCCATACCTGCCCGGTGTGCACCGGGATGCCCGGTTCGCTGCCAGTGCTGAATAAGAAGGTCGTGGAATACGCCATGGCAGTGGGTGTGGCGACAAACTGCCAGATTAATCAGTATAGCAAATTTGACCGCAAGAATTATTTCTATCCGGATAACCCGCAGAATTACCAGATTTCCCAGCTTTATCTGCCCATCTGCCATGATGGCGGGATTGAGATTGAGACAGAAAAGGGCAGCAAGACTATTGGCATCCATGAAATCCACATGGAAGAAGATGCCGGCAAGCTGGTGCATGACGATTGGGAAGAGGTGTCATTGGTGGATTACAACCGCTCGGGCGTACCTTTGATTGAGATAGTCTCTGAACCGGATATGCGCTCAGCGGATGAAGTTATCGCTTATTTGGATAAACTGCGGATGATTATCCAATATCTGGGGGCTTCCGACTGCAAAATGCAGGAAGGGTCCATGCGCGCGGACGTAAACCTGTCTGTCCGCGAGAAAGGGGCGGCACTGGGCACACGTACGGAGATGAAAAATATCGGTTCGTTTAAGGCGATTGCCAGGGCAATCGAGGCGGAGACCGCGCGTCAGATTGATTTGCTTGAATCAGGGGAAAAGGTCGTGCAGGAGACCAGACGCTGGAATGATGAGGAGGGCTATTCCTATGCCATGCGCTCCAAAGAAGACGCTCAGGATTACCGCTATTTTCCGGAGCCGGATTTAGTGCTAATCGTCATCAGCGATGAATGGCTGCAGGAAATCCGTGACAGGCAGCCCGAGCTGCGCGATGAAAAGATGAAACGTTACATGGAGGAATTTGGCTTGCCAAAATACGATGCGAAAATCCTCACTTCCGTGAAAAAGCTTGCCGACCTCTTTGAGCAGACCACAGCGTTGTGTGAAAAACCCAAAAAAGTTTCAAACTGGCTGATGGGAGAGACTATGCGTCTCTTAAAAGAACATGAGATGGACGCAGAAGATATATCTTTCTCCCCCTCAAACCTTGCAAGAATCATTGCATTTACAGAGGATGGGACAATCAACGGCACGGTGGCGAAAGAAGTTTTTGAACAAGTTTTTGCCAATGATATAGATGTGGAAAAATATGTGGAGGAACATGGGCTTAGAACCGTCAATGACGAGGGAGCGCTGCGTGAAACAATTGCCAAAGTTATTGCAGAAAATCCCAAATCTGTGGAGGATTACAGAAGCGGCAAGGAGAAAGCCATCGGCTTTCTGGTAGGGCAGACCATGAAAGCCATGAAAGGTAAGGCCAATCCCGGCATGGTCAATCAAATCTTAAAGGAGATGCTGTAATGGCATCTCTTTTACGTTATGGGAAAACTCACTGATATTGCCTATAAAATAAAAGATAATCTGCAACGCCTTTCTTGCATTTCCTTAGGAGGTATTGTAAAATAATGCTATCGTATGTTTGGCGAGAAAATTCATACGTTATCAGCGTTAAATTGCCTGACTTTTGAGAGGAGTGAGATTGTGTATGACATAGAAAGAGAGAGATGATTATTTCTATGTCTGTTCCCTGATTGAATATACCGCGCGCCGAACCCATAATAAACGTGGAGTGATTACAGAAGCGTTGGGACCAAAAGGTGTAGAAAAGCAGCTGCATGATGCCAGTGTGAGCCATTGCCTTTCCTTTGAACAGGTAAGTGATGAGCTGATAGAACGATATGGAATCATGGAAGGAAGTTTCGATACGATTACAGGGTGCAAATATACAATTCCCAGTTTTCAGGATATCGGGAAACTGTACAGCATTATGATTGAAGACTGTGCAAAACCAGGGAAAGAAGTTGACGAACTGATGAAAATATTTTCCTCTTTTATCAGTGATAAAATATCTGATTTCAAATCAGATGTTTATTATCAGAATCCAAGCTATTTGGAGTGTTCTTATGAGGCCGGGTATTTGCTGGATTAAGGAAATTATGTTTGGAAAAATATTATTATAGAAAGGAAGAAGCCTATGAACACCATACCAGAAACGGAACGAAAAGCAATTGAAGAAATCAAGCGTCTCTCAGCCAGGGAGGCGGTCAGCGTGAAGATTAACCCTGACAGGAAGCCCGGGATTGCCGACAGCAAATTCGGCGGCATCCCTTACTGGGATATGAACATGGATTATCCGAGAACAGAGGACGGCAGCTTACTGATGCTGTTGGCGCAAATCAACCTGGATGAGCTGAACAGGGAAAAAAAGAATCCGGGAAATAAGCTGCCGGCAAATGGGATGCTGCAGTTCTTCATTGCCATGGATGATGTATATGGCATGGATTTTGATTACACGAAAGATGATGAGGGAAAACTGAAGCAGGACAGCTTTCGGGTGGTGTACCATAAGACCATAGATTACAACGTTGCCAGAGAAGAGATTGCAGCACTGGGTATGCCGGACAGCACAGCAGAAGATATGGAGGAATCACCAATCTGGGGCGAGTATGGGCTTGATTTTGAAGTGGAAGAGACTTACATAGGCATGGATGATTACCGGTTTGAAGATTATTTCTGTCAGGCGGCGAAGACTGTAGGATGGGAAATAGAGGAAGGGATAGGGTATTATAACAGCTTTTCTGAGGAGGGCAGGGACGTCCTCTTTGAGGAATTGGAACCTTCCGGGCACTGGCTGCTGGGCTGGCCCTATTTTACGCAGTATGATCCCAGGGAAGAGGAGGATGAGAAAGCGAAATATGAC
>CANOHX010000085.1 GCA_947565885.1 uncultured Lachnospiraceae bacterium | reverse complement strand
AATGAAACTTTCGGCATATGTTAAAGAAAGAAAAGAAAAAGGATTATTCCATGAATTATGCAAATCTGATACCTGTAACTGGTATTGTACGCAATATTTCACAGACGCCTGGAAACTGCTGCAGCCAGATGGTTACCGTCAACACGCCAAATGGCATCAACAACTTTGTACTTTCTCCAGACACCGCAGTTGTTGGAAATACGCAGCTGCGCACTGGTATGCCGGTTACTGTCTTTTACGATGGCAGTCTTCCGGTTCCCTTAATCTACCCGCCGCAATTTCAGGCTGAAATTATCGCACCTATGAGAAACGATGAGACGGTAGCGCTGAATTTCTTTCAGAGAAACCTCACCGCCGCCGATAACTCACTGCGCCTGAATATTGCACGGAATACGGAAGTGCTCACACTGAACGGACAGCGTTTCTCCTGCCCGCCAGGCGGCAATTTTCTGCTGGTTTACTATTCTGCCACCACGAGGAGTATCCCGCCGCAGACGACGCCCAGGAGAATCGTTGTTCTCTGCAGCCAGAATTAACAACCGCCCTTGCGAAGTTCCCTGACAGGCAGTATAATAATTAAAGTATCGGTTCCGGGAGGAGTGCGGCAATCACATAGATATTGCCGTATCGCCGGTGTCTCGGTTCAAGCATATGATTATCCCGGAGGAACACGCGGCGGCCGATACGAATTACATAATGGGGACATTCAAACGAAAGGAACGGCAGGAATCATGAGAAAACGCGAAAGAGAAATTACTGATATCCAGGAAATACATTCCATATTAGATAACTGCAAAATCCTGCACCTTGGCTTGAGCGATGATGGACAGCCTTATGTCGTGCCCTTAAATTTCGGCTATATTTTTGAAAATGGCATACTGGTTTTCTATCTGCACGGAGCCAACGAAGGCTATAAATATGAGGTTATTCGCAAGAACCCCCGGGTATCATTTGCCATGGAATGCGATGCCATACCTTTCGAGGGCAAGGTCGCCTGCCAGTATGGCATGTCCTACCGGAGTATCATGGGCACGGGAAAAGCGGAAATTATCACGGACACAGAGGAGAAACAGCTCGGCATGTCCATCCTCATGAAAAGCCAGACCGGAAAGGACTTCACTTTCAATGAGAAACTTGTGTCTATCGTCAATGTCATAAAAATTACTGTGGATAACTTTTCCGCCAAAAAACGCCCACTGCCGGAAGAAAATTGCCGAAATATATAATATTGATGATTGGCTTTAATTTTATAGGCATTTTTTATAGATTAAGAATCATGAATGATTGCTATGAAACAAGGAGGTTACAGCAATGGTTATCCAACACAATATGTGTTCCATGTTTGCCAACAGGAACTTGAATACCAACATAACTAAAAATGCCAAACACACGGAACGCCTTTCCAGCGGCTACCGAATCAACAGCGCAGACGATGATGCCGCAGGATTATGCATTTCTGAAAAAATGCGCTGGTATATCAGAGGCTTGAGGCAAGACGTACATAATATACAAGATGGCGTCTCCCTTGTCCAGGTTGCAGACGGAGCGCTTTCTGAAGTCCAGTCTATGCTGCACAGAATTACTGAACTCTCCGTCCAGGCCGCCAATGACACGAATACGGACGCTGACCGCAGGAGCATACAGCAGGAAATCAATGAATTGAAGCTAGACATCAACCGCATCAGCACAGATACGACATTCAATGATACTGTCATCTTCAAACCTACCAACACACCGCAAATTAAAGGAGTCCCTACAGACATCATGGTTTACCATGAGGACCATAACAACATTCCAAGGGACGCCGGTATCCTCTATAACGGCAAACGCTATGCCTACGGCTCTCCAAACCTCGATGTGAAATTTGACGCAAAGGACAATATCGTTGCTGGGGAATATACCCTCCGGGCAGAAGGCGAAAACGGCAAAGAGGTTCTTATCCCCCTGATATTTGAGGGCGGCAACCGGGCCCCCGTTGCGCGCAAATATATCTTAGACCCGCGCAACGACGGCATATACATCGACGAAATCAAACACGCGTGGAGCGATATCAAAAAGTCCGACGGCACGGCTCTAAATCCCAATAATATCGAGAGCGGAACCTACTCTTTCACACACGCAGGCCTGACCTTTTCTTTCGATGTCCGCAGTGGCACAGATTTAGATACGCTTTTGACAGAATTAAAGGCAGACGGCCTGGAGACTTACAGTCTGCAGAGCGGTGATTATAACGTTCCTCGTGCCCCAGTGACTCCAAATACCAGCATGACCGATATCAGCCCGATAGAAGCAGCCAAGAAAGACTATATCCCCAGAAACAACACCACTAACTATGTAGGCTATGGCTACCGGATGCGCGCTACCAAAGACGGCATACAGATGTACCTGCCCACCATAAACAATGATAATAAGGGTGAAATCCCATTTACCCTTAGGACATGGGAAGAACTCGGACTGGCAGAATGGATGCAGGGGGAAAGCATAAATCCCGGCAGCACCGTGTCTGGCGGCGAACAATATAAAACCTACCGTTACGACGATCCTATGACGGGCACAGTCATCTCATTTAATATAGATTCCGAAGTCAGCAAAGGTGAATTTATTTCTGCAATGGAAGCTTGGAAGATTGACGTCGAACCAAACAGCGAAATGAAATTTGAACTAACTTCCAATGGGGGAGACATCGGCGTCAGAGTCAACGGACATGCACAGTCCCTGGATGCGTATGGTACCCAGAACAACATGGGAAGGAATATCCCCAAACAGCTTGTCCTTCAAAGCGGCATGGTCTTTGACCACGACCCCGCCAATGATAAGCTCTCCTTTAACATGAAAGACGCCAATGGCCAAATGTATGAATTTTCAGTGAGCCAGATGGACAGCAAAATAGAATCAGCCGTAAAGTCCAGCGTGGATTCTTTTGTTAACCAATATATAAACGCTTACACAAACTACCTAAACACTACACACGGCGGCGCTGGCAGCCCCTCTGTAAATTTCTCGCCCTCCAGTGGCAGCCTTACCTTAACTGACAGTGCCTTTGGCTAAGCGTAGGCAAAGCTCTTGACAAGGTGTCTGAAATGCGCAGTTTATTTGGCTCCACCCAGAACCGCCTGGAACATGCCATGGCAGTCAATGAGATGAATGCCGAGAATACTTCTGCAGCTGAGAGCCGTCTCCGAGACGCAGACATGGCTGAGGAGATGGTGGAATATTCTAAAAACAACATCCTCATACAGGCCGGGCAGAGCATTCTTGCCCAGGCTAACCATACTCCTGACAGCATACTCCAGGGTCTGCTGCCGCAGTAGATGGGTATTACGATTCGCATAAGATAAAAACAGCGCTTTACCCTGACCGGGCAAAGGCGCTGTTCCTTATTTATAGGAAACGAAAAAAACGTTTACGTTTTGATTCGTTTCCTGCGCCGGATGCATGCCGCAAGCGGCATATTTCCTATGTGCATCCGTGCGCATCCTCGCGGAGCGGTTATATTAAACGCATTCATTTAATGCGTTTAATATATATAAATTCTCCTATTCTAAAATCAGCTTCACGCAGCCGTACATTCCGGCATCATTACCAAGCGCTGCAAGCGCAAAACGGATAGAATCACAGGAAGAAAACGCTGCTTTCCTGTAGTACTTCTCCACTGCATCCAGCAATGGTTTTCCTGCTTTAGACACGCCGCCGCCAATGACGAATACTTCAGGATCCAACACACAGGCAAGGTTGCTCAGCGCATTCCCCAAAATCTCGGCAAATTCTTCAACAATTGCAGCCGCGGTCTCATCATCTCCGTCCTTATATACGTCAAATACCGCCTTGGCCGATATCTCACCAATCTCTTCCAACAAGGAACTCTCATGCTCCTTGGCAAGATGCTCCCTGGCTAAGCGCGCAATGCCCGTTGCGGAAGCATACTGCTCCAGACAGCCTTTCCTGCCACAGTTGCAGGGAATGGTCTCATGTCTGTTAACCGTCATGTGCCCAATCTCTCCGCCAGCGCCATTGCTGCCTGGCACAATCTCTCCGTCAATGATAATGCCGCAGCCAACGCCAGTGCCCAGCGTCACCATCACCATATTTTTGCAGCCTCTGCCGCCGCCCTGCCACATTTCTCCCAATGCCGCCACATTGGCGTCGTTCGCTGCTTTCACTCTCATGCCGCCCATCAGTTCTTCCAACTCTTTCGCCACATGCTTATTTTTCCAGCCAAGATTGACGCACACCGGAACCACGCCGTCCCGGCGCACCGGACCCGGAAGACCAATGCCAATCCCCTCAACATCGTCTTTCTGGATAATCTGTTCTTCCATCTTCTCATTTAAAGATTTCGCAATATCCGACAGGATATTCTCACCCTCATTGCTGGTATCCGTGGGAATCTCCCATTTCTCCAAGAGTGTTCCTGTCGTCTCAAAAAGCCCCAGCTTGCAGGTTGTTCCGCCAATATCCACTCCAAACCCATATTTCTTCATAGCCTCAATTCTCCTTCTCAATTTCACATTTTCTTTCATAGCTTGCCTATTTCTTTGATGGTATCACATTTTTCTTTCCTAAACAAGTACCATTGCACATAAAAACGCTATGGAAAGCTGGCTTTCCAGACGCTTTTTGTGCAAGATGTCTATGCTGCCAAAGGCAGCAAGACCTTTTGGCGCAAAAATATCAGTTAATATAAAAAATGGGGAAACTCAAAATAAATCCAATCTTGCATGACCCCCCGCCCAAATGATAAGATAACATATAACAAAATCGAAAAAGAGAGGAGCACCATATGGCACATATCCTGCTGGTAGAAGACGACAAAAGCATCGTCACCAATTTAACAGAGTTCTTACAGAACGAGGGGTTTTCCATCACATCGGTCGATGGGCAAGGCAAAGCCCTCGCGCTGTTGGAAGAATCCGCAGCAAATTTTGATTTAATCCTCCTGGACGTCTCCCTGGCTGAGGGAAATGGGTTTGCCGTCTGCCGCGCAGCCAAGTCTACCACCAACCTGCCGATTATCTTCCTGACTGCCTCCGGAGATGAGTACAGCGTTGTAACCGGGTTGGATTTAGGCGCTGACGATTACATCTCCAAACCATTCCGCCCACGGGAACTTGTCTCACGCATCCATAATATTTTACGCCGCTATGGCAAAGCCAATACCTTGCTGGAATATAAAAATCTCAGCGCGGACGTCGTAAAGGCAACGGTCCGCAAGGATGGGCAGGAAATTACGCTCTCTGCCCTGGAATACCGCCTGCTGTTGTATTTCCTCAATAACCAGGGCATTGTCTTATCCCGCGCAAAGCTGTTAGAAGCGCTGTGGGACATTGCTGGAGAATTTGTCAATGACAATACACTTACCGTGTATATCAAACGCCTGCGTGAGAAAATCGAGGAGGATCCCCAAAATCCCCTGCTGATTAAGACGGTCCGCGGGCTGGGTTATAAGATGGGAGACTGACTATGAACATGATTCGCAATCCTGAACTTAAAAGAAGCCTGTTCGCTCACATACTACTTGCCATACTGGCAGTGGCAATAGGCTGGCTTCATAATATTTATACTGCCATTTGTTTACTGTCATTCTCTTTCCTCTATATACTCGTACATTATCTCTTTACTGCCAAACGTTACCAAAACCTGAAACAGTTAAGCCTGGAGCTGGATTCCATGCTTCACAACAACACGCCCATTGACTTCAAACGATATCAGGAAGGAGAACTTTCTATCTTGGAGAGCGAACTGTCCAAGATGACGCTACGCCTGAGCGAACAGGCTATTGCCCTTGCCAATGACAAACAATTTCTAGCCGATTCGATGGCAGATATTTCCCATCAAATTCGCTCCCCACTGACTTCCTCGAACCTGATTCTCTCCCTTTTGATGGAACAGGAACTGCCTACGGACCGCCGCCGACAGCTATTGCGGGAACTTACTCAGTTATTGTCACGCATCGACTGGCTGGTGGAGTCTTTGCTGAAAATGTCGAAAATGGATGCCGGAACCATTATATTCAAATGCAGGCCTGTTCTGGTCCCCGAATTAATCAGACAGGCTGCAGAACCGCTTCTGATTCCTATGGAACTAAGGGAGCAGACTCTGAAAATCATCTCTGGTGAGCGGCAAAGACTGGCTACTGAATCCCCCGCTGCAAAACCACAGGGACAACGCAACGAGGCACCCGGGATTAACTCTAACGCAGACATTCCACAATTCCAAGGCGATTTCTCCTGGTCCACAGAAGCTATCTTAAACATTTTAAAGAACTGTATGGAGCATACGCCGGTTGGCGGACAGATTCAGGTATTTTTTGCACAGAACGCCATTTTCACTGAGATTGTCATCGAAGATAATGGTCCCGGTTTTGACCAGGAAGATTTGCCGCACCTGTTTGAGCGTTTTTACAAAGGCAAAAATTCCTCCGAAAACAGCATTGGCATCGGGCTTGCCCTGGCAAGGATGATTGTCACGCAACAGAATGGAACCCTCAAAGCCGAGAACCGTCCGGAAGGCGGGGCAAGGTTTGTGATGAAGTTTTATAATAATGCCCATTCGTGACAAAACTGTCACTTTCCAGTCACCGGAGCGTCACCATGGATGGTTATACTTTAGGTATCATAAAAAAGGAGAAATTGTTATGGAAATTTTAAAAGCAGAAAATCTGACAAAAATCTACGGTACCGGGGAAAACCAGGTCACAGCCCTGAACGACGTCTCCTTCACGGTGGAGAAAGGGGAATTCCTTGCCATCATCGGACCATCCGGTTCCGGTAAGTCGACCTTGCTGCATGTCCTGGGAGGCGTGGATACCCCAACCTCCGGCAAAGTCTATATGGAGGGCACGGACGTCTATGCACAGAATGAGAGCCAGCTTGCCATTTTCCGCAGACGGCAGGTCGGGCTGATTTACCAATTCTACAACCTGATTCCCGTCCTGAATGTAACCGAAAATATGACGCTGCCCGTGCTTATGGACGGAAGGCCGGTCAACGAAGAACGTCTGCAGGAACTGCTTGGCATCCTCTCACTCAAGGGGCGGGAAGGGCATCTGCCCAACCAGCTCTCGGGCGGTCAGCAGCAGCGCGTCTCCATCGGTAGGGCTTTGATGAACGCTCCCGCCGTGGTGCTCGCCGATGAGCCCACCGGAAACCTGGATTCCAAGAACAGCCAGGAAATCGTGGAGCTGCTCAAATATTCCAATGAGAAATACAAGCAGACCCTGATTGTCATCACCCACGATGAAAATATTGCCCTGCAGGCAAACCGCATCCTTGCCCTTGAGGATGGAAAAATTGTCAGAGATGAGGTGATTCGCTCATGAATATTTTTCATAAAGTCACACTCAGATATTTAAAGGAAAACCGCACACGCACACTGGTGACAATTGTGGGCATGATTCTCTCAGCGGCAATGTTCACCGCCGTAACCACCAGTATTTCCTCGCTCAGGAATTACCTGGTCAATTCCACTATTTACACCGAGGGGAACTGGTACGGCGCGGCATATGGCTTGTCTGATGCCCAAAGAGAACAGCTGTCTTCCGATTCCCGCACAAAAAAAGCCGTCGCCATGGAACTGTTCGGATTTGCAGATTTAAAAGATTCCAAAAACGATGCCAAACCTTACCTGTGCGTCTTCGGCATTGAGGAGGATTTCACAGATATGATGCCCGTTCATCTCGTGGAAGGCAGGCTCCCGGAAAACGGCAGCGAAATCCTGCTGCCGGAGCACCTGAGCTACAACGGCGGCATCGACTGGCAGGTGGGCGATACGCTTTCCCTCGACTTGGGCACACGCGTCAACAATCTCGGAGATACGCTGACAAATCAGGATTCCTACAACGATGGGGAGCAAGATGCCCTGCAGAATGGCGATGTTGTATCCGCCCTCACAGAACGTCTGGTTTCCAAGAAAAATTATCATTATACTGTGGTCGGCATCTATGAGCGCCCCAACTACGAGGCATACCAGGCACCTGGCTATACGGCGCTGACCATCGGCGAACACAGCAGCGAACATACTTACAGCCTATATCTGCGAACTGCGCCCGGCAGACGGACAGGAGCAAACATTCAGCAGATGTTTATGGAGTACGAAGACATCGCCTGGGAACTGAATTATAATTTACTTAGAATCTACGGCTATTCCGGCGAATCCTCTTATAACCGCGTAATGAACAATCTGGGAGCATTGCTAATCCTCATTATCATGTTCGGCTCCATCTCGCTGATTTACAATGCTTTTTCCATTTCCGTCAGTGAGCGCACAAAGCAATTCGGCCTGCTGGCTTCCATCGGTGCGACAAGACGGCAGCTTACCGGAAGCGTAATCTTTGAGTCGTTATTCTTAAGTGTGATTGGCATCCCCCTTGGCATCTTATCAGGGCTTGTCGGCATCGGCATCACGTTCTATTTTGTGCAGGATATGATGGCGGACGTTCTGGGCGTTACCTTTAATGGCAGCTATCAGATGATGCGGCTTTCCATGATTTTCGGTCCCGCCAAAAATGTCGCCCTGCGCCTGTATCCCTCCTTCGGCGCGCTCGCCATTGCCATTGCAGTCTCACTGCTGACCGTGATTATTTCCGCCTATATTCCGGCAAGGCGCGCCATGAAAAAGCCTGCCATCGACGCCATCCGCCAGAGCAATGACATCTCCATCCGCTCTAAGAAAGTAAAGACTTCGCGGCTGACACAGAAGCTTTTCGGCTTTGAGGGTATGCTTGCCACCAAGAATTACAAACGCAACCGCAGAAAATACCGGGCAACGGTTATCTCGCTTTTCCTGAGCGTTGTGCTGTTTATCTCTGCGAGCAGTTTCTGCGCATACCTCTCGCTGTCCGCCGGAACCGTGCTGAACGACAATGATTACGATTTAGCTTATATGCTCCACCCAGACCAGGACGAGACGCCGGATTCTCTGCTTGCCGAACTGTCAGGAACGGCGGAGGTCACAGATTCTACTTATGCCGCCCGGCTCTATTTTAGCTGTCCTGTGGAAACTGCCAGGCTTAATCCCAAGCTGCGGGATTATATGAGAAAGGAAGTGGAAGAGCGGGAGGAAACGTATGAAGAATATGAGGAAACCGACATGGATATTATGCTGCTTTTCCTTGCGGATAAAGACTTCCGCGCTTACCTGCAGAAATTAAATCTCCCGGAAGACGAATACTTCAACAAGGAAGCGCCCAAAGCTGTCGCTGCCGATTCCCTGCGCCTATATTCTGGTTCTTTGAAGAAATATTTCAGTTTTCCGGCATTCAAAGATGACAGCCTGAACGAGATAAACGTTTATCTTACCAGGGAGAGGGAAAATTATGACTACGGCGGGTCATACCGCAGGGAAGACGGCGTCCCTGTCTGCGATTTTTACCATCAGGCTGCCGATGACGAGATTGTTACTTTTACAAGGGAGGAATCCTGTTTTCCGCTCCCTCTCGAGATAGGGACAACCGTACAGCAGGCTCCGGATTTCTTTGCCGATGAGAATGAAACCATACGGCTGTTCTACCCCTACAGTATGCTGGATTATGTTTTCAGCGGACTGGAAGAAGACATTAGTTATTATCAGATTAACGAGATGCCGCTCAGCGAGAACACAAACGTAGACTTATTTTTTAAATGCCAGGATCATAAAACCACAGACAGTTCCGCCTACATGACAAAACTGCTGATGAAGAAAGGATTCTCCACCTCCAACCTTGTCGACTACGCTGCCTCCGTGGAGGGCAGCCGCGCAATGGTTACTGTCATCAATATATTTTCCTATGGGTTTATCATTTTGATTTCCCTGATTGCAGCGGCAAATGTGTTTAACACCATTTCCACCAATATCGGTCTGCGCCGGAGGGAATTTGCCATGCTCAAATCCATCGGCATGACGCCAAGAGCTTTCTCCAAAATGATGGACTTTGAATGCCTCCTCTATGGATTTAAGGGACTTCTCTATGGCCTGCCAGTCTCCTTTGTGATGACCTGGCTGATTTACACCGCCATCGGGCAAGGGTTGGAAATTGCTTTCTTCATCCCCTGGTACAGCATCGCGATTGCTGTCGGCAGCGTATTCCTCGTGGTATTTGCCACTATGCTCTATTCCATGAGGAAGATTCGCAACGAGAATACGATTGATACGCTGAAAAATGAGAACCTATAACAGAATATTTTGACTAAATTTATTTCGACAGCAACAAACGCTTTACACCCCACAAGCTATCAATTATAATAGAAACAGCAGCAATCATACAGCAATATTGCGAAAAGGTGGTGGACATATGCCGACAGATATGCAGTACAAAGATGGCTTGAGAAAAGATAAGTTCCTGAATGACTTGGTAATCGAAGCAATTAAAAAGGGCGACATAGAAAAAGCGCTCGAATACCTTGAAAAAGACAACGAACGCATTGAAAAAGCACTGGAAGAATAGCAATAGAAATAAAACGATTGCATTGAAAAAGCGCTGGGAGAATAGCAATAGAAATAATTGGCAAAAGATAAAGGAGCCGCACCCACAGGAAACACTGTAGGTGCGGCTGTTTCTATCTTATGCCGGAACATTTGTCTGTGTCATTCCTTACATAAAACTGATAATCAAGTCCTTTGCTTCATTCCAAATATCTTGCGGACATTCTTCCTTATATTGAGCATTCCGTGCCTTAACATCCAGCATTTTTACCTGGTCACATAGTATTACTCCCGTCGTCTGCGTCCGTTCATCCAATTCAATATGAAAAGGATGGTTTTTATTGGTGTTCGTAATCGGACACACAAACGCCAGAGAACTATGCTGATTCAAAATATCATTACTGAGGACAACTGCCGGCCTTCTTCCACTCTGTTTATGACCCTGTTGGGGGGTAAAATCCATAATAATAATATCGCCTTGTTTATAAGTTACCACCGCTCATTTCCTACCGGACCACCTACATCAACCTCTTGCGCGCTTTCGACATAAATTTCATCAATCGGTCTTTTGTAGAATGCTTCCAACCTTTCTTGTAAATTAAGGTATTTGGGCTTATTGACTTTTTCAATAGTCATTTTTCCGTCGTATATGCTTATCCCTATAGTATCATCTTCTTTTAAACCCATTTGTGCGAGCATTTCTTTAGACAATCTAATCCCCTGGCTGTTTCCCCACCTCCTGATTACTGTTTGCGTTGTAAATGTGCTTTGAATCTCATTCGTTTGTTCTTTCATCATCCTATTCTCCTGTCTGCGGCTGCCCCTCCTCAGGCGTAATCACATTATAGTCATAATCGTTCTCGTCTATATAGGGCAGGAAATTGATAGGCTCAAGCCCCGCATGGACCTGTTCCATAAAATTCTTCCAAATTCTTCCAGGGTAGCTGGAACCAGTCAGACCCGGCAGTTCTTTGGGCATATCATACCCCACCCAGACGCTGGTAGTATAGTATCCCGTATAACCCACAAACCAGCCGTCCTTATTGTCGTTGGTCGTCCCGGTCTTGCCCGCACAGGGCATGTTTTCAAGCGCCAGCCCGCGCCCGGTACCTGACTGTACAACGGAAACCAGCATATCTGTCATCATACGCGTCGCATTGGATTTATATATTTCTTTTTCTTCGTTCTTCGTCTCCAAAATCACATTATCCTGCGCATCTGTAATCCTTGTGATACAAGTG
>CANOHX010000084.1 GCA_947565885.1 uncultured Lachnospiraceae bacterium | reverse complement strand
ATCGCCTCGCTCAAATCCGACATGGCTTTCTCCACCTGTGCCTTCGTTGCATTTGGCTTATCTTTGATAGCCTGTGCTTTCTTCAGCGCTTCCTCAAATGCCGCCCAGTTCTCATCCTGCTTATAGTCTGCGGATTTCAGGTTTGCAGCATCCGTGACTGCGGATTTCAATTCCGTTATCTGATCTTCTGTAGGCTTATATTCTTCTTTTACTACAAGCCCAGCGCTTGCTGTCTCCATATTTTCCAGCGCTTCCTCTATCTCCTCTTTCGATGCCTCTGAATCCTCGGCCAATTCTTTTAACTTATCTAACGCGTCTTTGTAAGTCTGCCAGCTCTCTTTGGTATAAGCATCTTCAACCAGAGCTTCTGCATCTGCCGCTTCTATGGCTGCCGCCAATTGTTTTTTGAGTTCCTCAGAAGGCTTGGTCGGCGTTGGCGGATTTGGAGGTGTTGGAGTTTCTGTCAGTTCTGCATATTTTGCCTCCGCATCGGTCAGTACCTTATACTGCTCAGCAGTGACTAATGCTTTCTGTGCCTCTGTCAAATCGTCGTATGCTGCCCTTGCTTCATCTATCTTGGCTTTGCATTGGTCTGTGGCTGTAACCGTGCCGATTGCATTTATCTTCCTTACTGCTGCATTTGCTGCAGCCCGGTCGATTGCTGCCTGGCCTCCTTCTTCAAAAAGCCTGTCATATTCTGCTTCTGCTTCTTCTAATACATTATAATTCGTTACGAGCGGCTTCTGTGCCTCTGTCAAATCGTCGTATGCTGCCCTTGCCGCATCTATCTTCTCTTTGCATTCAGGTTCCAAGGAAACCGTTCCAATAGCTTCAATCAAATCTGCTACAGCTGATGCCTCTGTCAAATCATCATATTTCTTTTCTGCATCCAGCAATTTCTGCAGCTGCGCATCCGTAATTAATTCTCTCTGTTCGTCCGTCAAGGCATCGTATGCTGCCCTTGCCTCATCTATCTTCTCCTTACATGCCTCTGTGAGAGCCACTGTTCCAATTGCAGTTATCTTATCTACTACCGCCTGGGCTTCCTCTTCGTCCGTCACTACCGATACTAATTTCAGATTAAAACTATCCCAAGCTATCCAGTTATTTGCATCTGCCGTCTTCACGCCAACCTTTAAAGTACGGTTCGTAACCGTTACCCGAACCGGCTCATTCCTGTATCCACCTGCAGCAAAACAATTGGAAGCTTGTGTATGGTTGTCGGGAACATAAACACCATCCTCTTTTTTGTCAACATGCCAAGAACCATCCACCTTTTCACTCTTTCCCTCATCGTATATCGACTTAAGGTTCTTCTCGGCTTCATTGATATAATATACTGCCGGAGCCGCAGAGCCTTCGTCCGCACGGTAAAAGCCCTGTACGCTCAATTCATACTCGCCGTTTGGCACATTGGTAATAATCTGCTCAGATTGAAAAACGGCATGGTACTTCTCAAAGCAGTTATTGGTGTCATTTGCGTTTCTTGCGGGGCTGCCGCTCCATCTGCTATAGTATTGGTTATATCGGTCAATCCCAGAATCCAATATCAATGAAGTGGCATCCACTGCATCGTCCGCAGAAACAACTTCATTGGACAATCTCTTAATAAGCTGCTGGTGGTTCAGGATATACCACTCAGACTCTGCCGTCTTTTCCGCCTTGAACTCTGCAGCCGTGCTGTCTGTAAGCGCAGTCAGGTACTTATCCTCATTATTGGAAATGCTGTACTTGCCGTCCGCACATCTTTCAATCTTCATCAGGTCTGCCGTGCTGTCCAAAAATCCGTTATTTCCCAAGTGATGATTATTTCCCTTTAAATAATGAGAATCAATCGTATAGGAAATATTATCGTCCTCGCTGACCGCAAATGTCATCAGCTGCCCATAGGTCAGAACGCTTGCTTTAGTCTGCCAATCATTGCCGGCATTCAGATAGCCGCCGTTTGCTGCATTGACAATATAATAATCGCCATTTGCCAGGATTGGTTCTGCCACAAGCTGTGCATATTTGTCCATTGCCGTCCTTAATACCGCATATTCCTCTTCCACCATTGCCTGCTGTTCTTCCGTCATGGCAGCGTACGCTTCCCTTGCCGCCTTGATTGCCAATCTGCATTCGGAGGTAACTGCAACTTCCCCGATTGCTGCAATTTTTTCCTTACATGCATCTGTTGCCGCTTTATCCGCCGCATCTTTCAGTTTTTTGTATTCAGCTTCTTTCGTTTCCAATTCCTGCAGCTTCTCCGCTGCCACTAAATTTCTCTGGCCCTCAGTCAAAGCATCGTATAGCGTTCTCGCCTCATCAAGCTTCGCCTTGCATTCAGCCGTAAACGCAACCTCACCGATTGCCGTAATCTTTTCTGTCACTTCATCCGCAGCTATCTGATCCAGTTCTTCCTGTGTGGCATTCTCGTAAGCATTCTTATACTCTGCTTCTGCGTCTGTCAGTACCTTAAGCTGCTCGGCCGTCACCAATGCTTTCTGCGCATCCGTTAATCCATTGTATGCTGCCCTTGCCGCGTCTATCTTTGTCTTGCAAGAAGGCTTTAAGGAAACTTCCCCGATTGCCTCAATCTTTGCCACTGCTTCTGCCACTACCTGCAAATCCGCATACTTCGCCTCTGCATCATTGAGGACTTTCAGCTTCTCTTCCGTTAACAATTCTCTCTGTTCCGGCGTTAAGGCTTTGTATGCCGTCTCCGCTTCTAATATCTTAGCCTGACATGCCTCGGTCAATTCCACCGTACCGATAGCATCAATCTTTGCCACTACTTCTGCCACTGCTTTCAAATCATCATATCGCGCCTCTGCATCGGTCAGCGCTTTCTTCTGCGCTTCGGTCATCAAAGCTTCCTGAGCTTCGGTCAGCGCATCGTACGATGCCCTCGCCGCGTCTATCTTAGCCTTACATGCATCGCTGAACTCTACCTCGCCGATAGCATCAATCTTATCTGCCGTGTTTTTTGCTTCCTCCTGGTCTGTAAATGCATATTTCAGCCTTAAATCAAAGCCATTCCAGATGACCCAGTTCTTGGCATCTGTCGCCTTAAGACCAATCTTTAAGGTGTGGTCTGTAACACGCACGCTGACGAACTCATTCTTATACGCATCAGCCACAAAACACATGCCGCTCTGGCTCATCTTATCTGGCACAAACTTGCCTGGATGATTCGTTTTATCTTTTTCCACTTCCCAACCATTGCCCTTGGTCGTTCTCGCATCATCATAAATCGTCATCAGCGGTTTCTGTGCCTCATTGATATAGTATACCGGTGCAACCGCACCGCTCTCTTCAACACGGTGAAAGCCCTGTACCCTTACTTCATAATCGCCATTGGGCACATTGGTAATTGTCTGTGTAAAATCAAATTTACTCTTGTACCTCTCAACACAAGCATATTTACTATATACATCTGCTATATTATTTTCCGGCTTCCATTTTAACTGATTATCTGGATCTTCCAACGTCGCTCCAAAACCACTGCCCCATTTGTTATTGTATTGATTCTTTACGCTGGTATGAGCATCAAATACAAGCGATGTGATATCTGCCGGACTGTCGGGTTCCGCCCTCACCTTTGCCACAGCTTGCGCGATAAACTCCTCACGTGTAAGTATCTGCCACTTTGAATATTCTGTTATATCAGCCGCATAGGTAACAACTGTGGTATCCGTCCCACTAGGGGCTGTCAAGTATTTGCCGGAAGCATCGGCAATCGTATAGCTGCCGTCGCCACAGTCTGCAATTGTCAAAGGAGCTACTGGTCCATCTAGAAATGCGTTTGCATCTTTATCTGCAGCCCCCACAAAATTATTCTCACCACCATTAGAGATATGGCTGTCAATGTTATATACGCCATTGGCAGCATCTACGACACGCAATGTCATCAGCTGCCCATAATTCACCGCGCTCGCTTGTGTCCCCCAAGAATTGGCGCCGTTTAATACCCCGCCCATCGCGGTACTCACAATGTAATAATCGCCCGCTTCAAGCGTGGCATTCCCTGCCGCATAGGCTGTGGCTGCACTTGCCGGTATCAGGTTTACTGAAGTAAACACCATCGCAACCGCCAGAAATATAGCCAAAACTTGTTTTCTGAGTTTACTCTTTCCCATTGTTCATCCTCCTCTTTATTTTGTTTACTAGTTTTCATATATAGTTTTACCTATGCAAAAACTAATATATGTTGTCACAATTATATCACAAATGTACAAAAATGCAAGGATAAACTTGGAATTAAACATCATTATTTACTACGCTTTTTCATTTCAACTGAAAAGGATTGTACAAAACAACGTGTACACAAATGAAAAAAAGAGTAAAAAAATAGCCCGGATTTTACAATATTTAGTAAAATTCGGACTGTATGGACTATCTCATAAGTAAGCAAGGCTGTAAGCCGGGTTATGTCGTGGATAATCATCTATCTAGCCTGGCTGTTGCCAGCCAGATCCTGCAACCTACCTGAAGCTGGCGGGCCGCGTCAACGCTTCTGTTCGGTCTTGCTTCGGATGGGGTTTACATGTGCCCCGCCTGTTGCCAGGCGGGCGGTAGTCTCTTAAGCTGCCCTTCCACCCTTACTATTGCTGCGCAATAGCGGTACATTTCTGTTGCACTGTCCTTGGAGTCGCCTCCACCGGCCGTTAACCGGCATCCTGCCCTGTGAAGCCCGGACTTTCCTCACCTGCGGTCTTTCGACACTTGCAGCCGCGATTATCCGCCCTACTTACTTATGTGATACAATCTTACCATATGCCAGTGCAGAGCACAAGCCATAACGCTGCCAGATTATCTGGCTACCGAATCCTCACCCTCACACTGTCCTTCCTGTTCGTCCCATCTGTGGAGACAGCACGAATCGTTACGCTCCTGCCCTTGCCGGCCTTCTTCGCCGTCACCTTGCCTTTGGACGTAACCGTTGCAAATTTCGTATTCGAACTGCTCCATTTCAGCATCCGGTTGGCATCCTTGGCTTTCCTGCCTGTCGTCTTCACGGTTGTTTTCAAAGTAATAGTCTGCCCTGCCCGCAATGCCTTGGGTTTATTCTTAATTGTCACTTTCTTCACGGCATTTTTCATGATTTTAATACGGACAACTGCATACTTCCCGCTCCCATCCTTTGCCACAGCCTTGATGGTGACTGTCTTGCCTTTTCCCGCACGTTTTGTCGTCACCAAGCCGCTATTGTTTACTGTGGCGTATTTTTCATTGCCGCTGGACCACTCCACCGCAGGGTTATCTGCATTTTTCGGCAATATGCTGGCCTTTAATTGCACTTTCTTTCCGGCAGCGATTTTCTTAGAGGGCGCGGTTATGGAAACTTTATCCACCTTAACCTCCTGCTTGCTTCCGGGAGGTGTATTGCCGCCAGATCCTGTATTATCCCCGGAACCTGTACCGCCGCCAGTGCCTGTGTTATCCCCGGAACCTGAATTGTCTCCTGAACCCGTATTTCCGCCAGTGCCTGTGTTGTTTCCAGGTTCCTGTGCGCTGTCTTTCTTCACCCACAGCAAAAGGGACGGTTCCATGCCTTTACCCGCTTTCTCCATGTTCTGTGCACCCTCGCGGCTGACAAATGCAAGTTCCCAGCCTTTGGCGTCGCAGACTGCAAGGGACAAAACCTGCGCATCTTCCGGCAAAGAACGCACCCATTCCGTCACATCAATGGTAACTTTCGTGCCGTCAATCGCCTGGCTATCATCGTATTTCTCATCCTGAGCCATCAGGACATTATTCTTGTTCACAGGAAACGCTGCCGACGACTTAGCATTGGCGCTGTCTATCATGGGCATACCGTTCCACATAATTTCTTCCTCGCTCCATGTCCCCATAACCGGTACTGCCAGCAAGGTATCTTCTCCAACCACTTTGCTGTCCCGGCGTCCGATATAGGTAAGCTGCAGCTCTGCCTTATCCAGTTTCTGCAGATTCTCACGGATTTGTGCTGCATCGAAAGATAAAAATGAAATCTTGCAATCCCTGTTGTCGCTGGTGCTGTCACCTACTGTTTCGCCAAAAATGCCTACGGCTGACTCCTCCGCAAGTGCATCTTTCATCCGCAGCGTACGAATATAATCCTGGCTGCCGTAATTGCGCTCTTTTTCCGTCTGATAAGACTTGACGGTCGCATCAGCAAGAGCTGAAACCGTAATCGCATCTAATTTAGAGGATTCGTCCGCCCAGTCATGCACATCTTCCCCAATTTCTGCCGTTGTCAGCTTTGCCTGGCTGCTGTCCTTGACCCGCTCCTTGCCTACAAAAAGGTTCTTTATCGTAAGGCTTGCGACATTGCTCACAGAACTGACCGCAGCTCCATTAGAAAACCAGCAGTTATCCAAGGTAACGCTGTCAATCCTCTTGTCTGCCGACAGACCATTGATGTTAAAATTCGTGCCGACCCTGGTGGTATCAAACGAACAATTTTTAAATACCAGATTTTCATAGGCAGGATAGGGCCTATGATTGCCGGTTCCATTCTGGACGGTAATGCCATTTCCCCCGCCGGCAAAATTGGTGGTATTCACATTTTCAAAGGTATAGTCTTTCATGGCATGCCCATAGCAGTCATGCCCCAGACGGATACCGTTGCCGCCGCTGAAACTCCATCCCAGCGTATTGCTGACAGAGACATGGAAAGAATCCTCGGTATCCCACTGCAGACTGTCACTGTTATATTGGTCATATCCCGCAACTGTATTGGGAAATCCATCGCTGGGATTATAATGCCCGCTGGCAAAATTATCGTCATTCCCCAAGGTCAGCGCTCCATTTATCGTTAGGTCCTGCGCGCTTGCCATGTCAAGCCCATCTACCCAGGGCTGGTTATAAGGCGTCAGTCCCTTGATATTGTTCAGCGTACAGCGCTTGCTGCCATGCGACTCCCAGTTCCACTGCTTGGCGTCCCGCACATAGGTGTCATTGAACACAATATTGGAAGAGCGCACAATCATCACACCGCCCTGGTGGCAGCTGTCTTTGGCGTCATGGCGGTCTTTCCTGTAATTTTCCACGCCATTTCCATCAAAAATCCCTCTGCCGGAGATGGTGATATCCTCAGAATCCCAGATACCGATTGCCGGTTCCATCGCCTGCATGCATTCCTGGATACGGTTCTTAACCAACGCCCCCTCTTCCAGGTAAACTGTGACGTCCTTGCCTTTCCTGCCGCGTATCTCCAGACCGGAACACACGTAAGTGCCCGCCGGGAAATAAAGCGTATCGTAGGGAGAATCCTGCGCGTAAATCTCATCCAATGCTGCCTGCAGGGCCAGAGTCACATCATCCGCTGCCATCTTGCGCTTATCAGGGAAACGCACCTGCGAAGTCCCATTTTCCACCAATGACCCGGCTTCATATGATGTGCCGCCGGACGTCGTGCCAGCCGGTTCCGCCTGCTGCGCTGCCGAATTGGGATGTTCCTGCAGGTATTGCTCGGAAAATGTCTTGAAATTAAGCACATTTGCAGCAGCCTTATCAGGAATCTTATCCGCTTGCTCGGGCGGGTCATTGATAATGGCAAGATAAGGCTTTCCTGCCTGGTCCGCAGGACCTCCATTAATCATTACAAATGCATAGCGGAGCTTATCGGACATGGAAAACGTCACGCTTCGCTTATCCTGGCTTATCTGAATCAATTCCTGCGGATAATACCGCTCGGGATAGACGGTTACCTGGCTGATGTCTTCATTCACCTGTACGGTGTACTCCGGCGCATTGTCGGCACAGGCAAATCGGGCAATATCGAAATGATTGCCGTTGCGGCTGTACTTGATGACCGGAACGTTTGTCCCATTTGCCGTCAGTGTGTATTTGGCGGATAGCTCGTCCCCCGGCGTATCCGCATAAACATGTACCTCTGCTGCCGCTGCCTCTACCGCTAACTGCTGCGGCACTAAAAACACGATATATGCCAAAACCATTGCCACTGACAATGCCAGACAAAGAACTGGCTTTGCTGCTAGATTCCATCTTCCTTTCATATCCCTTCCTCCTATTCCCTTACTCCGTCCACCCCCGAAGCACCTTGGTCTGATAGCCTACGAATTCTTTGTCATTGGAAGATTTGAGCCGCCACTGTTTGGGCGTCTGCCCTACAATCTTCTTAAAATTACGCTCAAACGCGGAAACCGTAGAATATCCCACCTGCCAGGCAAGTTCATTGACCGGAAAATCCTTTTTCTGCAGATACTCGCAAGCCTTCTGCACCCGCACCGTATTGATATACTCAAGAGGTGAGATTTTCATACAGTTGCGAAACAATTTCCGGAAATACGGCTCGCTGAGGTTACATACCTCTGCCAGCGTCTTTATCTTAATTTCTTCATGGTAATGGGTCTCTATATGTACCAATGCCGGACGGATTTTCTCAACGTGCAGAGATTCTTTCTTGTTAATCTCCGACATCCGTTTATTCAGGCGCACTAATTCCTGCAGCAGCACAAACATATAGCCGCCCACCGCCTCCCGGTTCAGCGTCTCCTGCGCGCGGTTCTCGTCTAAGATCGCGCGCACCACATTGGCAATCCTTGGATAATCTTCCGATTCAATCATAATCGGAAACTGCGTAATCTGATCGAGAATCCTCATGCCCTTATACACATCTGACTGATAACACCGCTCGACAAATCCCGCAAAATCCAGATACAAAAACTCCCAGCGGCAGACGCCGCCCTCCTTGCTGTGTATGCCATGGGGAAAGTTACTGGGGATCAGTGAGATTGTGCCGGGACCATAAGGTTCCGACTTTTCCCCCAGAAACACCACGCCTTCCCCGAAATAACAATAACTGATTTCAAAATAATTATGGAAATGCTGCTCCCCGGTGCGGTACGTTGTAATCCAGCTATCCCCCAGCAGTGCCAAATCATATCTCCCCACAGGCATTTCGTAATATCGAAATTCCTCCACCTTCTTCTGTCCCATGATTCCTCCTTAGGTCATCTTACCTCTTTGGCTGTTCTACAAGACCTAAGGCATCCTCCCACTTCTTGGGTCCCTCCTTAGGTCATACACCAAAGCAGCTTCCGCCGATAAACTCCCGCAAAATCGAATTTTTGCCGATATCCTCGCTGGGCACCGGAAGAAAATAATCCAAAAATTTCAGCAGCCGCTTAGCCTCCACATATTCAGGACAGCTCTTGTCAATCTCAAACAGCAGTGGCTCCGCATACTGTTTCAGTACGGCAAGTTCATAAATCAGCGCCGAATTGAACATAATGTCCGCCTCTTCCTGGAAGGGGAAAATATACTGCTCCTCTCCTTTGCGCACCGAACCCCACATGGCAATCGTCTCTTTGGCGGAAATATTTCTGGTGCGGGCGTCCCGGACCATCCGCCGTATCATCCGCCCGTCCGTGGTGGGCAGGCTGTTATGCTCGTCAATATTTAGCTGTGTCAGCGCACTGATATAAATTTTCAGCTTGCTGGATTTGGGCAAGGAGTAGGACAATTTGTCATTCAGCCCATGTATCCCCTCCAACACCAGGATATCATTTTCCCCAAGCTGCTTATATATTCCTTTATATTCGCGTTTTCCGGTACGGAAATTATAGATAGGCAGCTCCACCCGCTCACCGGCCAAAAGCGCTGACATGTCACGGTTGAACAGTTCAATATCCAAGGCTTCCAGACATTCAAAATTGTAGGTTCCATCAGGATGTTTCGGCGTATCTACCCGGTCCACATAGTAATCATCCAAGGCAATTGGATGCGGCTTAAGCCCTAATGCCATCATCTGTATGGAAAGCCTGTGGGAAAAAGTGGTCTTGCCGGAGGAAGACGGTCCTGCAATCATTACAAATTTCTTATCCGGCATGGCTGCAATATCTTCCGCCATCCTGCCAATCTTGCGCTCCATCAAAGCCTCTGAGACCAGAATTACATCGCGGATACGTCCCTGGGCAATCGCATCGTTCAAGGCGCCGATCGTGCCGATGTCCAGCTTCTCTCCCCATTCCGCGGATTCTTTGAGCACATGGAACAGCTTATGGGAAGGAATGAATTGGGACGGCGTCTTCGTATCCTTGTCGGGAAACAGCAGCACAAACCCGCCCTCATACAATGCCAGTTCAAAATATTTGAGATACCCGGTGTCTGGAACCATATATCCATAGAAATAATCTTCATAACCGCCAATACTGTATATATTTACCTTGGAACTTCGGCGGTAAGCAAACAAACGCTCCTTATCCCGCATACCAAATTCCCGAAACAGTGCAACGGCTTCATCTGTAGAAATGCTTTTCTTCTTGATAGGAATCTTTTCCTCCACAAGCTTAAGCATCTCGCTTTTCAGCCTGGAAATATAAGATTCATCCGGCGTTTCTCCAGTCAGTTCACAGTAATAACCCTGGCTGATGGAATGCTCCACCCGCACGGAAACAATTTTCCCATCCTCCTCTGCAAGGTTATGGACCGCACGCTGCATCAAAAAGGTAACGCTGCGCCGGTAGGCTTTCCTGCCAGCCCTGTCCCTGGTCGTCACAAAGGTAAGTTCTCCGTCTGTTTTCAGCGTTTTATGTAATTCTTTCAGACGGTTGTTAAACATGACCAGAACAATATCATCCTCGTACTGCTCCTGGTACTCCTGGGCAAGTTCTGAAAACGATGTGCCTGCCGGATAGCTTTTTTCCTCCCCATTGACTATGATTCGATATGTCGCTTTTTTCATCCTGTCCTCCTACATTTATATAGTGAACGACAAAAGTTTTTGTTTTTGTCGTTCGCTATAGATAGCGAAACGGCTGTGTCACCGGCTGCCCCACAATTTCAATGCCCTTTGTCCTTTCCCTGAGATACTGCACCATATAGGGAATGAAAATCTTTTCCACCCCATAATGCCCCGCATCAACAATGGCAAGCCCCTGCTCCGCTGCATCCATGCCTTCATGATGGTCAATGTCCCCGGTAACCAGCACGTTTGCCCCTGCGTGCAGTGCATGGGAAATTACGCTCTTGCCGGAGCCAGGGCAAATTGCCGCCTTTCGCACCGTCAGCTTTAAATCCCCAAACACTTTCACCATCTTCACATCGAACGCCCGTTTCACAAGGGCGATACATTCCTCCAACGAGATTTCCCCGGGCAGCATACCGACCCTGCCAATCCCTTCGGAACCTTCCTCACCCTGGCAGGTAACGTCTAAAACCTCACACTCAGACAATCCCATATATGTTGCTGCCAGATCCGCCATACCCTTTACATCAAAATTCGTGTGCATGGCATAACAGGAAATATGGTTCTCTATCAGCTTCAGCACACGCCTCCCGGTAAAATCCTCCGTATTGACTTTTTTAAGGCCTTTGAAAATCAAGGGATGATGCGTAAGCAGCAAATCTGCTTTCTGTGCAATTGCTTCTTCAATTCCCTCCTCGGCCGCATCCAATGCTATGTAAATCTTTTTTACTTCCTGCTCGAAATCTCCTACCAAAAGACCTACGTTGTCCCATTCGCAGGCAAACGTCTCCGGCGACTGTTCCTGCAACAATGCTATGATTTCACGGCATGTCATTATACCTTCTCCCTTCCATTCTGTCAGAATAACTCCAAAATCTCTTCTATCTCCTGCAAATCCTGCAGAAGCTGCTCTCTGCGCCCTGAAACGTCCTGCCTGGCATTTTTCTGCAAATGATCCAAAATCCTGCGTTTCATCCCTCTTTGCTGCAGCAGATACTGCCGGAG
>CANOHX010000083.1 GCA_947565885.1 uncultured Lachnospiraceae bacterium | reverse complement strand
GATACTATTAAACCCAAATAGAATTTTGTCAAAGGAGGATTGTGGGCTATGTTAGGTGGTTCTTTTTGGATTGCATTATTGCGCAATGCAATCAGTGTAATTTTAATGATGTCTTTTTTTCTGATGTTGGACCGCCCGCGGTTTTCCATGAGGAAGACGATGTGCTGTTATGTTGCTTTTGGCATTTCCCTGATAACTGGCTATAGCTGCTGGTATCTGTTTGGGACAGTCAGTTTTGTTAAGTATGCGGCATTGTCTGTGCTTCTGGTGATTGGGGTTTTCTGCAGCCTGATGAGTGGTGAGGTTATATATCTTTCACTGTATAAAATGGCGTTGGCTTTTTATTTATTTTCTGTCTGTACGTTTGTTGGTGTAGATGTGGCACGCTGGTGGTACGGAGGGAATTTGTGGATTGATATTTTTGTACGTTTTATTTGTTTGGCGATAATTCTCTCGTTTACCTGGTTTAAGTTCCGAAAGCAGTTTTTGAAAGGTGTGGATTTTCTGATTCAGGAGATGGATTTGTTCAGCGCAGCTACCCTTTTTGTATCGGTGATGCTTGGTGCAATTATGGCATATTGGCCGAATCTCCAGGGGTTTTCAATCTTCAATATGGTGCGAGCGTTTTTGATTTTGTTTATGGCGGGCGTGCTTCAGTATGTAGTCCTTCATCTGTATATCCATTTAGGGCAGGAACACTATTACCAGGCAGAGAAAGAATTGCTGGAAATAAATGAGCAGCTTTTGCACCAGCAGATGGAACTGATGAGCGAGACGGAGATGGAAGCGGCGCGAATCCGCCATGATGTGCGCCATCACGTGATTTTAATGAAAGAGTATGTGGAGAAAGGCGCGTTTGACGAGCTGCGGGATTATTTAGAGCAGTATGGGACGGATGTTGGTAGTCGGAAAGAAAAGGATGTCTGTAAAAACAGGACTGTAAACAGTATACTTTCTGCATATGCCAAGAAGGCCAAGAGCCGGAATATCCAGGTTGCTATGGATGTGAGGCTGGCGGAAGGTCTGGCTATCCGTGACATTGACTGGGTGGCAATCCTGGCAAATATGTTTGAGAATGCTATTCACGGCTGCTGTGATTCTGGGCTGCAGGAACAGGCGGTTGATATTTATATCGCCCAGAAAGGAAATAAAGTGATAATCCAGTGCCGGAATACCAGCAATGGGGAGATTGTTTTCCATAAAGGATTGCCACAGTCGGAAAAAGGGAGCGGTATAGGGGTGCGCAGTATCATTAAGGCGGCTTCCAATTATGATGGGGAGACAGATTTTGTTGTAGAAGATGGGAATTTTGTAACAAGGATATTATTGAATATGCCATAGATTTTGATTATTTTAAAAGGAGGAAAAGGAATGAATTTTTTGGATGAATTTCAAGTGATGGCGCGCAAATACCAGGATAAGGCGGCTTTGGCAGACTGTAATGGGCAGCGGGTCACAACGTATGGGGAGCTTGATACGTTAAGCCGCAGGATTGCCGCTAAGCTTGTGCAGTCAGGAGAAATGTCGAACAAGGCCGTTGTGGTCTGCATGGGCAGGAAGATGGAATATATTGCGGCGGAACTTGGTATCCTGATGGCCGGCGCGGCGTTTGTGCCGGTACTGCCGGAATATCCCAAGGAGCGCATTTCCTATATTCGGGAGGACTGTCAGGCGGAAGCAGTGATTGATGATAAATGGCTGTCAGATATCGGGAATTATGAACCTATACAGCCGTTGGCAAGGGAGGATAAGAGCCGCGCAATGCTTATCTATACCTCGGGCTCTACTGGGCGTCCCAAAGGGATTGTACATTCGATGGATAGTTTCACGCAGGCTGTTTGGCGCAACAGGGGCGTCCTGTATGTAGATGAAAACGATGTGCAGGCGGCGGCGGGACCGATGTCTTTCGTCGTCTTAGTCCTGGAGTATTTTGCAGTACTCTCACGCGGCGGCTGTTCCCATATTGTGCCGGAGGAGACAAGGAAAGACGTGCGGCTTCTAGCAGATTATTATGAAGCCCATGGCATTACCTGCGCGTTTATGAGCCCGCAGATGTTAAAGCTGTTTAAGAATAAGAGCCGTACATTGAAGAAGCTGGTGACCGGAAGCGAGCGTGTTACCATGCTGGCAGGGGACGGCTATGAACTGTATAACGGTTACGGCGCCAGTGAGACGGCAGCAATGTCGGCGACCTACAAAATTGAGGAACCCATGGAGAATACGCCGATTGGCAAGCCGTTGGAAGGGTTGGAATTTTTCCTGCTGGACGAGGACGGAAAAGAAGTCGCGGATGGGGAAGAGGGCGAAATCTGCGTCAAGGGCGTCTTTGCCGAGTCTTATCTGAATCTCGAGGAACAGAGCGCAAAGGCATTTATCAAGCAAGAGGATGGCAGCGTCCTATTCCACTCCGGGGATATCGGGCGTAGGCTGCCGGACGGCAATTACGTCTACGTCAACCGCAAGGACTGGATGGTGAAAATCAATGGACAGCGCGTGGAGACCGGAGAGATAGAACTGCGCATCTCATCTATGCCGGAAGCAGAAAGCGCTGTGGTCAAGGCGTTTGAAGACGAGAATGGGCAGAACTACCTCTGTGCTTATTACGTGTCGGAAAAAGAGATTGAGGCGGAGCGGATTCGCGCTTATCTGCAACAGACCTTGCCCGATTATATGATCCCCCGCTTCTTTAAGCGGCTTGACAGCCTGCCGAAGAACGCGAACGGCAAGCTGGACCGTACGGTATTGCTGCCGCCTGGTCTGGATGAATATAAGACGGCATATAAAGAGCCGCAGAACGAGCGTGAGAAACGTATCTGCCAGGGCTTTGAAGAAGTCCTGCATTGCGGCAGGGTCGGCGTGGATGATGATTTCTTTAAGCTTGGCGGGGATTCTATCAATGTGCTGAAGCTGGCAGAGTTTCTCAGTGATATTGCCCTGGCGCCGGAAATGGTGCTGAGAGGCAGGACGCCCGCAAAGATTGCGGCGCTTTTGTCGGTGGAACAGGAAGACAGATTGGAGAAGTCTGCCGGGGAGCGGGAGGAGTATGTCCTCACCGATTCTCAGGTAGGTGTTTACCTGGAATGCATCAACGACCCTCAGGCGACCATGTACAATATTCCTATGTGCTGCGAGCTGCCGGCTGAGATTGATATGGAGAAATTTAAGGACGCCGTGAAAAAAGCAGTATCCATGCATCCCTCTTTTAGCGTGAATATTGCTTTGCGCAAGGGTACGCCGGTGATGTGCCTGCATCCGGAGTATCTGAAAGCGGATGTCAGCGAGTGGGAGACAGAGGATATCGAAGCCGTCAAGAGGACGTTTGTGCGCCCATTCCGTCTGGAGGGGGAGCCGCTGTACCGCATGGCGCTGTACCGAAGCGGGAAGAAGTGTTATTTCCTGTTTGACGTGCACCACATTATTTTTGACGGTACCTCGGTGAAGGTCTTCCTCGATGAAATTTCCCAGCTTTACCGCGGGGAAGAGCCGGAGGCGGAGGACATTTCCCTGATGGATCTGTCTGTATATGAAGAAAAATTAAAAGATACGGCGAAATACCAGAAAGCCCGGGAGTACTTTGCGAGCAAGCTTGCGGGAGAAGATTTTGGCGACGCCTTAATCAAAGATTATAAGAACAAGACGGTTACCCCTGCCAGCAATGAGGTGAGGATTTCGTTAGGCGGGGAATTATCCGCTATGGCGGTGGAGCAGTTTGTAAGGCAGAGGGGGATTTCCGAGAATACGCTGTTCCTGGGGGCATTTTCCTATGCCCTGGGCAAATTCAGCGGGGAGAGCAAGAGCCTGTTCTGTACGGTCAATAACGGAAGGCATACGGTAAATATGGCGAATTCCCTGGGAATGTTTGTGCGTACGCTGCCTATTTGCCATTCCTGGGAAGAGAGCGCATCGGTAGAAGCGTACCTGCAGGATTTCCAGGAGGAATTTTATGAGGTGATGAATCATGACTGCATTTCTTTTGCGGAGCTGGCGAAAGATTACGGCATCGCTTCGGATATCCTCTTTGTCTATCAGGGTGAGATGTTCCAGGGGCTTTCCCTGAACGGCGGGCAGTATGCGGCAGAGCCGCTGGCGACCGGGGATGTACAGGCAGACGTTTCAGTGATGGTGATGAAGCAGGGAGGCGGCTATGAAATCTCTCTGGAGTACCGCACGGATTTATACCGCGAAGAGACGGCAAGAGGGCTGCTTAATATGCTGCTGCAGGTGTTAAAAGGCATGTTAACAAATGGTAGCCTTGGGCAGATTGCGCTTGCTTCAGAACTGGATCTGCAGATTCTGGATCGTTTTAATGAGACAGAGGTTCCCTATGACAGCAGTAAGACCGTAATCAATTTGTTCCGCGAACAGGCGCAGAAAACGCCGGATCACACAGCTGTTGTCTATACAGACAGAAGCTATACATATGCCCAGGTGGATGAGATGTCAGACCGTCTCGCGGCTTACGTTGCGGGTCTTGGCATTGGCAGGGAAGAAGTCGTGTCCGTGCTGATTCCCAGGTGTGAATACATGGCGATTGCTTCGATTGGCGTGTCCAAGTCCGGTGCGGCATATCAGCCCTTAGACCCCTCCTATCCGAAAGAGAGGTTGGCGTTTATGATGGAGGACTCCGCGGCTAAGCTGCTGATTGCCGATGAGGAGCTTTTGCCGCTGGTGCCGGAGTGGAAGGGACAGGTTCTGCTGACAAAGGATATTCCAGGCCTGCCTGGGGCAGAGCAGCTCCCAGAGCCGCCGAAACCGGAGGATTTGTTTATTCTGCTCTACACCTCGGGCTCCACAGGCGTGCCCAAGGGCTGCATGTTGGAGCACCGGAATATCGCGGCATTCTGCGATGGTTACCGCAGGAATTATGAATTTACGGAGGACAGCCGTGCGGCGGCATATGCAAGCTATGGATTTGACGCCAATATGATGGATATGTACCCCACGCTGACGTCCGGCGCCGAGCTTCATATCATAGACGAGTCTATCCGTTTAGACTTGAATGCTTTACATGCGTATTTTGAGGAGCAGGGAATTACCAACTCATTTATGACGACACAGATTGGGCGTGCCTATGCCACCAGTATGCTTTCCGGTGCAGCACATTCTGGCGGTGTGGCAGATGGTAAGAAGACGGCTTTAAAATATCTGCTGATGGGCGGGGAAGCGTTGACGCCGTTTACACCTGAGGGCAGCACACAGTACCTGAATGTATATGGACCTACGGAATGTACGATTTTAACGACTGCCTATCCGTTTGAGAAATATGAGGAAGACCTGCCAATCGGCAAGCCGCTGCCAAATGTGAAATTATATATTGTGGATAAACAGGGCAGAAGGGTTCCGGTCGGCGTGCCGGGCGAGCTGTGCATTTCCGGCGTCCATGTGTCGAGAGGTTACCTGAACCGCCCGGAGAAGACCGCGGAAGTGTATGCGGATAATCCGTATAGCAATTTGCCGGAGTATCGCAGGCTTTACCATACCGGGGACATCGTGCGTTACCTGCCGGACGGAAATATCCAGTTTATCGGCAGACGGGACGGTCAGGTAAAGATTCGCGGCTTCCGCATCGAGCTGACTGAAGTGGAAGAGATTATCCGCCGTTTCCCGGGTATCAAAGATGCTACCGTGGCAGCGTTTGACGAGCCCTCCGGCGGTAAATACATCGCTGCCTATGTGGTGTCGGATGAGAAAGTTGACGTGGAAGCGATGAATGCGTTTATTGAGGAGAGCAAACCGCCGTACATGGTTCCAGCGGTGACGATGCAGATTGATAAGATTCCGCTGAACCAGAACCAGAAAGTCAATAAGCGCGCGCTGCCTAAGCCGGAGCGTAAGCAGGAAGATTTGGTGATGCCTGAGGGAGAAGTGCAGCAGAAGATTTTTGACTGCGTGGCAGAAGTTATTGGACATCGGGAATTTGGCGTAAACACAGATATCTATAAGGCGGGGCTGACTTCGATTGGCGCGGTCAAGCTGAATGTACTGCTGTCCGATGCTTTTGAGGGTGCGGTTATCCGTAATAAGGACTTGAAAGAACACGACACGGTAGAGAAATTAGAAAAATTCCTGGCGGGCAGCGACAGGGGGGAAACGTTTGAAAAACAGGAAATGTACCCGCTGACCCAGACGCAGAATGGTATTTTCGTGGAGTGCGCCGCTAACCCGGGAAGCACGATTTACAATATCCCATTCCTGTTCCGTCTGGGTGGAAATGTGGATTTACAGCGTCTGAAAAAAGCAATTGAGGAGACGGTGGAAGCGCATTCCTATATTAAGACTACGCTTATGCTGGATGATGACGGCGATATCTGGCAGAAACGCAATGATGAGCTGGCATTTGAAGCAGAAATCTGCGGGGAACTGCATAAGGAAGAGCTGGTGAAGCCCTACCAGATTCTTGGCGACAGGCTGTTCCGTATTCAGCTGTTTGATACGCCGGATGGGAAATATCTCTTCCTGGAATTCCACCATATCATCAGCGATGGGGAGTCCTGCGGTATTTTCCTGCGTGATATGAATGAGGCGTATAGCGGTAAATCGCCGGTGAAAGAGAAGTTTAGCGGCTATGAGGTTGCGCTTGTGGAGCAGAAAGCGCTGCAGGGGCAGGAATATGCGCTTGCCAAGCAGTATTATGATTCGATTTTTGAAGGCTGCGACACCGATTTCCTTCCAACGAAGGATCGCCGTGAGGAAACGCCGGGGCTTGGCATGTACCATAGGTCGGATGAGACTGATATGGAAGCGCTGCGCCGGTTCTGCACGGAACAGAAGATTACCTTGAACACGCTGTTTACGGCGGCGTTTGGATTTGTGACGGGACGCTATGTCTACAAGGATGAGGCCGTGTTTACGACCATTTACAATGGCAGAAACGATTCCCGGCTGTCCTCGACCATCAATATGCTGGTGAAGACGCTGCCGGTTTACTGTAATCTGGATGGGGAAAAAGAGATTGGCTCTTACCTGAAAGAGACCGGGGAACAGTTGATGAACAGCATGAATGCCGATATTTATTCGTTTGCGGAAATCAGCAGGGCATATGGGATTAAGGCGGACATCATGTTTGCGTTCCAGGGCGATAACTTCCAGTTTGAAGAGATTGCCGGGGAGAAGGCCGTCAGTGAGCCGCTCTCCTTAGACACGGCAAAGGCGCCGCTGTCCATTGATGTATTGGTCAATGAAAACGAGGTCTGCTACCAGGTGGAATACCGCAGTGATATGTATGAGGAGCGCACGATTGCCGGGCTGGTTGACAGCCTTGCAATAACAGTGCAGGAATTCCAGGCCAGAAAGCAGCTGAAAGAAGTCTGCATGGTGAGCGCCAAAGCGCGCCGTGAACTGGACAGCTACAATCAGACGGAACATGCGGTGGAGCAGACTACGGCAAACGTGCTGTTTGAGCGGCAGGCAGCGCTCTATCCTGACAAGACGGCGGTGATTGCCTGCGGCAGGAGCCTTACGTTCCGTGAATTGAATGAGAATGCCAATAAGATTGCCAATCGTTTGCTTGACATGGGCTTGTCCATTGAGCAGATGGTGGGCGTGATGCTGCCGAGGACGGTGGACGTATACGCGGCAAGGCAGGGTATCATGAAAGCGGGCGGCGCATTCCTGCCGATAGACCCCGAATACCCGGATGAGCGAATCAGCTATATCCTGGAAGATTCAAGGGCAGAATTTGTGCTGATGCCCGGGGAGATTGCCAGAGAGCGGAAAATGCTGATTGGCAATCTGTCCGCTAAGGTGTTGATTTTGGAGGAGCTTCTGGCAGAAGATGGCAATACCGAAAATCCCAAAGTGGATATTAAACCGGAGAATCTCTGCTATTGCATTTATACTTCCGGTTCTACTGGGAAGCCCAAAGGCGTAATGATAGAGCATCGGAACTTAGTGAACTATGTGGACGATAACCCTTACAATGTGGAGGCGCAGTCGTATGTGTACAATGCCACGGTGTCGCTGGCATTTGCGGCGATTACGTTTGACGTGTCTATTTTGGAGGAATGCATCCCACTGTACCATGGCATCACCGTCTGCATGGCAAATGAAGAGGAAATCCATAATCCGCTTGCGCTTTCCAAGCTGATACTGGAAAATGGCGTGGACATGATGACCTGTACGCCGTCATTCTTAATCAATATTATTGATATGCCGGAGATGAAGAAGGCGTTGTCGCAGATAAAGGTCTTTAATGTGGGTGCAGAGGCATTCCCCGAGGCGCTCTACGACAAAATTATGGCGCTGGGAACGAATGCCATCACCTTCAACGGCTATGGGCCTACGGAGACGACAATCGGCTGCGCGTTCGACCAGGTGACCGGGGATAAGATTACGATTGGCAAGCCGATGGCAAACATCAAGATGGTGATGATTGACAAGTACCGCAATCTGCTGCCTGCGGGCGTGCCTGGCGAACTGCTGATTATCGGAAATGGCGTCGGCAGGGGCTATGTGGGTAAGCCGGAGATGACAGCGGACAAATTCATCCAGTTTGAGGGCATGAATGCTTACCGCAGCGGTGATTTGGCAAAATGGAACCACCATGGCAAGATTGAATTTATGGGGCGCATGGATAACCAGGTAAAATTGCGCGGACTGCGTGTGGAGCTGGATGAGATTGAAAATGTCATGAACCAGTATCCTACGGTCAAATCCAGCGTAGTGTTGGTAAAAGAAAAAGATTCCAACCAGTTCCTGTGCGGCTACTTCGTGGCGGAGAGCCAGGTAGAAAAGCAGAATCTGACCTGTTTCATGCAGAAATACCTGACGCCTTATATGGTGCCGAGCGTGCTCATGCAGCTTCCGGAACTGCCGCTTACCAACAATGGTAAGGTCAATAAGCGCGCGCTGCCGGAGCCAGAGTACACAGTGGAAAATAAAAATTATGTGAAGCCGCGCACAGAATTGCAGCGTAAATTATGCGAAATCTTTGAGATGGCTCTGGGCGTGGAGCAGATAGGCATCGAGGATGACTTCTTTGAAAACGGCGGCACGTCCCTGTCGGCATCCAAGGTGGCAATGAAGTGCATGAGCGCGGGCATTCAGGTAGCTTACGCAGACTTGTTTGATTACAAGACGCCTCTGGAGCTGGAACGCCATATCCAGGAGCAGCAGGGCGTAAGCGTTGCCGCAGAAGGAGAGGAAAAGAGCAGTGAGGGGCAGGGTGCTTTAGAGCAGGTATTAAGCCGCAATGTTGTGGAACATGTACATGAGATTGCGCCGTCTGCCCTCGGTAATGTCCTGCTTACAGGTGCAAACGGTTTCCTGGGAGCGCATATTTTAAAGAACATGATTGACAATGAGGACAATACGATATACTGCCTGATGCGCAAGGGCAAGGCCTCTACCTTGGAGAAACGGCTGAAGAGTATGCTCGTGTATTATTTCAGCAATCCCTATGAGGAATTGTTCGGCAGCCGGATTCAGTTAATTGAAGGCGATATTACGGACGCCGCCAAGGTGGACAGTCTGGAACAGTATGATTTCGGGCGCGTGATTAACTGTGCGGCATGTGTCAAGCATTTCTCGGCGGACGACACCTTAGAGCAGGTCAATTACCAGGGCGTTCTGAACCTGATACGTCTGTGTGAAAAGACCGGGCGCGAGCTGATTCAGATTTCCACGGTGAGCATTGCCGGGGAAAATGTGGGCGGCAAGTTCCCGCAGGAGAAGAAGCTGCATGAGCATGAATTATACTTTGGGCAGAGCCTGTCCAACAAATATATTGACACCAAGTTCCGCGCAGAAAAAGCAGTCTTAGAGGCGGCAGCACAGGGCATGAAAGGCAAAGTTATCCGTGTAGGAAACCTGATGAGCCGTGTCAGCGATGGCGAGTTCCAGATTAACTCCGTGACGAATGGGTTTATGCGTACCTTGCGCGGTTATGTGGCACTGGGCAGGTTCCCGGTATCCATGCTGGATACGCCGACAGAGTTTTCACCGATTGATTCCACGGCGGAGGCGATTGTCAAGCTGTCTGCTGTCCAGGGTGAGTTCACGGTGTTCCACGCATACAGCAGCTATTTAATCCAGATGGCGGACGTGATTGAGCAGATGAACGCATCGGGCATCCTCGTGGAGACGGTCAGTGACGAGGAATTCCAGCAGTCGCTGCTTGCAGCTTTGGAGGACGAGGAGAAAAACGAGCTGATTTCCGGGCTGATTGCCTATGCCTCCAGCGATGCGGATAACAGTACGGTCTACATTGATGCTGACAACAGCTTTACCACCAAAGCATTGTACCGCCTTGGCTTTAAGTGGCCGATGCCGGACAGCGTTTACCTCAAAAATGCGCTGACAGCTTTGGAAACGCTGGGATTCTTTGATGGAAGGCTATAAGAAACGGTTCAATACATGCCTTTTAGGAATGGCGTGGGATGAACTGTGATAGGAGTTTGGAATGGAAAGAAATGCATTTTTAATTAACAAAAAAATCCACCAATATATCTTGCCGGGCGTGCTGATGACGGTTGCCATGCAGCTTGGCAATGTGGTGGACGGCATGATTGTCGGCAACCTTCTGGGAGCGGAGGCGATGGCGGCGATTGAGATATCTATGCCGGTGCTCCTGCTCTTGCAGATGGCGGCGATGATGCTTGCCATGGGCGGCGCCGCCGAGGCGGCGGTGCTCCTGGGCAAACGGGACATGGAAAAAGCCGGCGGGGTGTTTACCGCTTCGCTGGCAGCCGGTCTGGCGGTATCGATGTTTTTCGCGTTATTTACGCCAATCCTGCCAGGACCGCTTGCCATGCTGCTTGCCGGGAATGATGCCTTGGCTGAACTTGCCGAACCGTATATGATGGTAAATTTTGCAGGAATTCCTATCTTGACGGTTGCTATCATTTTCTGTTATTTTATGAATGCAGATAACCATCCACAGTTGGGGAGTGCGCTTTTCATTATTGCCAATGTGGTAAACCTGGTGTTGGATTTTGTGTTCATCCAGAGCTTCCATATGGGGATGGCGGGCAGTGCGCTTTCCACCGTGATTGGCTATCTGACTGGGATGGTGACGGTGGCAATCTATTTTCGCTCCAAACAGCGGATGCTAAGGCTGCAGAAGCTGGACAAAAAATCGTTCCATTATGTGGGGCTTGCCGTGAAAGCGGGTATTCCCAGCGCGGCATTTACGCTGATGTCTGCCTTGAAATCCGTGATTATCAATTCTGCGATTGTGCGTATGCTGGGAAACGATCCCATGGCGGTCTACTCTGTCTGCGTCAATGCCGTGCTGATTGCGGAATTGTGCGTAGGCGGCATTATCGGGCTAATCCAGAATATTGCGGGCATCCTCTATGGGGAGCGTGATTACTATGGCATCCGCACGCTCTGTAAGAGAGTGCTTACTTACAGCTACGTTGCCATCGCTGCTTTGCTTATCATATTTTGGGCCGTCCCAGGGGTAATTGCAGGTTTGTTCGGCATTGCTGAGGGAGATATGCTTGCACTCTGTGAGACGGCGCTGCGTATTTTTGCCTGCAGCTTTCCGTTCTATGTGTACAATAAGTTCCTGATGTCTTACTACCAGACAATTCTGCAGCCGGGGCTGTCAACGGTGGTGACGGTATTGCAGGGATTTGTGGTGATTGTGCCGCTGACTTTGGTGGGAATTTTCTTCTGGGGGCTCATGGGCGTATGTCTGATGGCGGTGGCAAGCGAAGCGGTGACAATCCTGCTGGCGTCTCTTTGGCGGCTGCTGGGACAGCGCAGTGGGAAGTTTGCAGCGGGAGGCGTTTATATGCTGCCGCAGATTGCAGGTGAAAAGTTTTTAGACTGCTCTCTGGAAAATAATCTGGATGAGGTTATCGCTTTTCGGGAAAAGCTGTTTGCATTC
>CANOHX010000082.1 GCA_947565885.1 uncultured Lachnospiraceae bacterium | reverse complement strand
GGAAGCCTTGCCAGTATACAATGTAACAGCTGATTTATCCAAAGTCAGGTCAGCCTTTGGCTGATTCTGGTTTCCACCCTGGTTGTTTCCGCCCTGGTTGTTTCCGCCACCTTGGTTTCCACCGCCCTGGTTTCCGCCACCTTGGTTTCCACCGCCTTGGTTATCCTTAGCCTTAATGGTAAACGGCAGTTCCTTGGAGCCTGTATACTTCTCGCTATCCTCCTTGAATGTAACGACTGCCTTAGCCTGGCCAACCGCTTTGTTATTGCTATACGTTACTTCATAATTCTTGGCTGCAATCGTTTTGTTATCAGCGTCCTTAACCACAACTTTCGGCTCAATGTCCTGACCGGTATAGTCATAGGTATCTCCATCTTTCAGGGTAATATTGCTTGCCTTGCTAATCTTTTCTTCTATTACCTTATTATCGCACGTTTCACGCTGACACGTAGACACTATCTTACCGTCTTCCTCTGGCGTTGCTTTTGTAGTCTCAATATATTCATCATTCTCGCCATAGTCATGTCCCGGAGCTACTGTTATAACATCCTCTGCCGCAACTTCTACTTTTGCCCCATCGTCTCCGCTGACAATAAAGTAACCATTGCAGACGGTACAGGTATAATGCTCTTTACAACCGTTTTCTGTACAGTTGCCTTGCTTAGCCTCAACTTTATTGCTATATGTGTGGCCGTTCGGTTCCCCATGTTCAAAAGCAACAATCTCTCCGCAGTTCTTACATTTGCCTAATTTATAGGCCGGCTCCGTACAAGTTGCCTCGCCTTCTCTAATAGGCTCTCCATCCATTTCATGGTTACAGGTTTTCCTTGTAGAAATTACCACATTGTCAATATAGCCCAAAAATCCTTCATTCTTAAGTTCTGGACCCATACCGATACGAATCTCGCCATTATTGACCCCATTCAGTACTTTCTGCATAACAGCCTTATTAGCTTTCCATGCTACTGTTGGTACATCATCTACTACAATGCTTATACCATCGCTGCTATAAATATAGTCCAGATGATACCACTTGTGCGCGTTGGCTTCCTGACAGAAATAATCCCACGTATTCGCAACACTACCCTCTACGAAATTACCACCCGGGAAATTCGCTGTCCAGGGGTCTCCATAAGCCGCAATAAAGCCCGTCGTCCCCGTCAGGAACCTTCCACTTCCAAGATTTCCTTCGAGGGCAACGTGACCAAGCATGAACACATAATTCCAGTCCCTCTGAGCCTCAGGATAAAAGTCCAGCGAAAACTTAAATCCATTGGAAAGATTCATTTTGGAAAGCGCTTTTCCTTCCGATGTAAGGCAGGAATCTCCAGTTGTTACCGTACTCCCACCTTCAAGCGTCATCTCTTTCGTTGTCTCAAACTTCAGCGCCTTGCCATACTTCGTTTTCTCTGCGTCTGTGCCAGGAGCGTCCGCAATCTTAACTCCATTGCGGTCTACGAACGTAACGCCATTCTGCGTATAGGTTTTAGTTTCGCCATCATCGCCGGTTACGCCTTCTGTTACGTCGTTGAAATCAAATCTCAGTTCCTCAACAGCATCAGTGGGGGTTGTTATCTCTGGATTTTCGCCAGCTGTCCCTGCCGCTGTTGTGCTCGTTCCATTATCTGCTGCCGGATCCCCTGTAGCGGCGGAAACCGATGAGCCGTTTCCGACTACCAAGGCAGCGGACAGAACCAAGGCAAGTACTTGTTTCCATACTTTGTCTTTTCTCATTAAAAAAATCCTCCTTTATGTATTAAAATTTTATCTCTTGCATTATAACAGAAAAAATATAAAAGTGGTATGGCAAAATCTACCAATAGTTATCATCATAATATGCATTTCATTAACATTTTCACTACTTTCGGTATCTTTTCGGGGGAAAGCCCGGAATAGTTGATGACAAACGTGTGGACAGGGATATCTGCTGCCGGTTTACAATAATACTCCGCCAGGCTGGACAGACGGATTCCAGACTGCTCCGCCCTCCGCAGCAGTTCCTCATCTGACAGCCTCGTATCAATGTGAAGCAGGAAATGCAGGCCGGCGTCTTCTTCCATTATTCTGCAGCAGGAAACGAGGGGGCTCTTGCGGATGCCTGCCAGCAGTTCATCACGGATACTCCGGTAATACGTGCGCATACGGTTGATATGCTTTTCAAAATAACCCCCCTCTATGAAACGCGCCAGGGCATACTGCTCGAAATTGGACACTGTGCAGGAATAAAATGACAGCCTTTTTTCAAATTCTTCCAGCAGATGACCGGGCAGCGCCATGTAACTGATACGGATGGTAGATGCCAGGGTTTTGGTAAAGGTATTCATATAAATGACCCGCTCGGACCTGTCAATTCCCTGCAGCGTGGGAATCGGCTTCCCTGTAAGCCGGAACTCCGAATCATAATCATCCTCTATTATATAACGTCCATCATCCCTGGTCGCCCAGCCAAGAAGTTCATAGCGTTTGCCAATCGGGGTCACAACCCCAGTCGGAAAATGGTGGGCTGGCGAAATATGCGCCACATGGGAACCGGATTCTTCCAGCTTCCCGACATCCATGCCTTCCTGATTTACCGGGATAAAACAGTGTTTCACGCCATTGCTCTCATAGATTTGAGCTACTTTATGGTAACCCGGATTTTCCACTGCATAAATTTTATCGCGTCCAAGAAGCTGGATAAGCAAGCCGTACAGATACTCCGTCCCTGCCCCGATGATAATCTGTTCCGCCGACACTTCCATATTGCGGAACTCTTTCAGATGATTGCTGATTGCACGGCGCAGCTCCATTATGCCTCCCCAGGGCGGCGCCTCCAGCAATTCCTCATGCCTGTTCAGAAGCGTTTCCCGCAGGAGTTTTGACCAGACAGAGAAAGGGAACTGCTCAGGATGGATACGGTTGCTTACAAAATCTGCCACATACTCTTTCTGTGAAATCCCCTGCTCTGCCGGCCCCACCTGCGTTTTATGGTCGGAAAGGATAAGGTCAGAAATTTCCCTGACGTAAAAACCTTTCTTAGGCATGGAATAAATATACCCTTCTGCCTGCAGCTGCGCATAGGCATTTTCTACCGTGATGTTGCTCACCCCAAGATTCTTAGCGAAACTCCGCTTGGAGGGAAGCTTTGCCCCAGCCGGAAGTTCTCCGGATAGAATATCTTTTTTGATGCATTGGTACAGATGGTGGTACAGGCTGTCTGACCCTATATCTGTAAATGAATATGTTAGCATTTCTATAAAATCCCTCTTTTCTGACCCTGCCAATTATATTTAAATTGGTTATTTTAATATGGTCAGAAATAGTATAAGGTATTGGCAGGTCTTTTGCAAACAAAATATATATGCAAACTCTATATATACAGTTTAACAGGAAAGACATATTTGTTAAATCAAAATTTAAGAAAAGAGGATTGCCATGGACAGACAATATGAATTGAACAAAGAATTGGCGCAGATGTTAAAGGGCGGCGTTATCATGGATGTGACCACGCCGGAACAGGCGAAAATAGCCGAAGCTGCCGGCGCCTGTGCCGTGATGGCGCTTGAACGGATTCCTGCGGACATCCGTGCCGCCGGAGGGGTGTCCCGCATGAGCGACCCCAAAATGATTCGCGGCATCCAGGAAGCCGTATCTATCCCGGTGATGGCAAAATGCCGCATTGGGCATTTTGTGGAAGCACAGTTATTAGAGGCAATTGAGATTGACTATATTGACGAGAGCGAAGTACTTTCCCCGGCAGATGACATTTACCATATTGATAAGACGAATTTCCGCGTTCCTTTTGTATGCGGTGCAAAAGATTTGGGTGAAGCGCTCCGCAGGATAAACGAAGGAGCGGCAATGATTCGCACAAAAGGCGAGCCAGGCACTGGCGACGTTGTCCAGGCAGTGCATCATATGCGCATGATGAACCGTGCCATCTCGCAGATTTCCTCCATGCGGGAGGATGAGCTGTTCGATGAGGCAAAACGGCTGTGTGTACCATATGAGTTAGTACGTTATGTGCATGACAATGGTCGGCTTCCGGTCGTAAACTTTGCAGCGGGTGGAGTGGCAACCCCTGCAGACGCCGCGCTGATGATGCAGCTTGGCGCGGAGGGCGTGTTTGTCGGCTCCGGCATCTTCAAATCCGGCAATCCCGAGAAACGCGCCAACGCCATTGTAAAGGCAGTGACAAACTATACAGACGCCGCAATGATTGCAGAGCTTTCGGAAGACTTGGGTGAGGCGATGGTTGGCATTAATGCAGAAGAAATAGAACTTCTGATGGCAGAACGCGGAAAATAACAGCAGAATATACTGTTTATAGAAAGGCAGCAAACTTTAGGAGGAGGCAATATGAGAATAGCAGTCTTAGCAGTGCAAGGCGCTTTTGCAGAACATGAGCATGTACTGCAGGAATTAGGCGCAGAAACATTACAGCTACGCAAACCCGGCGACTTAGCCAATGATTTTGACGGCTTAATCCTGCCCGGCGGTGAAAGTACCGTACAGGGAAAATTACTGCGGGAATTATCTATGATGGAGGCAATCCGGGAAAAGATTCAAGATGGTCTGCCTGTATTCGCAACTTGTGCTGGATTAATCCTTCTGGCTGAGAAAATCACTGGCGAGACTTCCTATCATATCGGCACATTCCCCATGACTGTAAAACGTAATGCCTACGGCAGACAGCTAGGAAGCTTCCACTATGATGGAATGGTCCAAGGAATCGGCGTATTTCCTATGGAATTTATCCGGGCGCCTTATGTAGAGCGCATCTCCGACGGCGTAGAAATCCTCGCCGCCGTGGATGGGCACATTGTTGGCGTACAGTACAGAAACCAGCTCGCCGTCGCCTTTCATCCTGAACTCGGCGGCGATTACCGGATCCACAAATTTTTTCTGGAACGCATGGTCGCAAAGAATTAGCGTCCATGCCTCACCTTACATATAACCCTGCCAGACGCATATCCTTGTCGTATGTCAGCCGATAAGTCACTGTAATGTTATCATATGTGACCGTGATTTCTCCTACGGCAAAATGCTTCCCGCCCTGCTCAACCTCAGCGACATAAACCGTCCCAAACTGCTGTCTCTCTCCCCAATCCTCCGACATTTTCTTTCTTACCTTGTCCATCTCCTCCTTATTGAGGAAATTCTGCAGTTGTGGAATCGCTTTTTCCTGCAAAGATTCAAACGCTCCCGCATCCAGCAGTTCAATGGTTTCTTTCATCGCTGCCTCCACCCCAGCTTTATCAAAATATCTGCTCTGTTCGATGTCCTTCCCTTTCGGGAGCATCCAGCAGACAAAAACTGCCAGCAAAACCAACAGCACGGCAATGGGGATTATAATCATCAGCACCCTATTCCTGCGGTATGCTTTCCTCTCCTCTGAAGAAATATTTTCATTAAACCCTTGCGCAATTTCCGAAGCTGTCCCCATCTGGGCAATGATTTCCTCTAATGCTTCTCCATGCTCCATGCGTATATTGATGTCGGTCAGCAATTGCCTTTTAATTTCTTTTTTCTTTCTGCCACTGCATTTAATTCTTTTGGCAACATTATTCACATATTGTTCTGCATTCATCCCTAATCCTCCATTATCCTCGAAACCCCAGAAGAAATCCTCTTCCAGACAGCCTCAATTTCTTGCAACGCCTCACTTCCTGCCGCAGTAATCTTATAATATTTCCGTGCCACCTGCCGCCCTTCGGCCTCACTCCACTTGCCAGTTACCAGACCGTCATCTTCCAAACGGTACAATATTGGATAGAGCGTACCATCTTTTAACAGGAATATTTCTCCGCTCTTCTCTTTCATCTCCTGTATAATCTGATAGCCATATTTAGCCTCTGAGGCAAGCAGCTTTAAGACAATCATGTCCAAAACCCCTTTCTTCATCTGGCGTTCATATTTATCATTCATAAGTCACCTCTATACTATGTATTACATAGTATATTGTATCAAATAAGTAATGCCATGTCAAGATACACAACATTGCAAATTTTAATCCTCAGAGTTATAATAAGAAAAACAGATGGGAGGTATTACATATGATTTCAACAAAGGCACGCTATGCGCTCAGGGTAATGATTGACCTTGCGCAGCATCAGGAAGATAAATATATCCCGCTGAAAGAGATTGCCGGACGACAGGAAATTTCCGAGAAATATCTGGAAATCATTTTGAAGCTGCTTGTTTCCGGCAAGATGCTGACCGGGCTCCGCGGCAAAGGCGGCGGATATATGCTGACACGCGCCCCCGAAAAATATATCATTGGAGAAATCATTGAACTTACAGACGGGCCTCTGGCTCCAGTCGCCTGTCTAATGCCCCGCGCAGAAATATGCCCAAGAAAAGATGACTGCATTACGTTACCCTTGTGGCAGAAATATGATGCCCTCGTCCATGACTTCTTTTATGGCATTACGCTGGAGGATTTAATCAATGGGAGTTTTTAAGAATCTCCAGCCACAGTTTTATTTCACAATTAAATCCGGGACGCCATCTCCTTGGAAATGGCGTCCCGGATTAACTTTTATTTCATGATAACTTCTACTTCACAATCTTAATTTTAATTTTGGCTGATTTCTTCGTGCCGTCTGTTGCAGTTGCCGTGATAGTTACGCTCTTGCCCTTTCCTGCTTTCTTAGCAGTTACCACACCTTTGCTGTTTACGCTTGCAAACTTGTCATTTGAAGACTTCCAGGTCAGTTTCTTGTTAACTTTCTTACCGTTCGTCTTGACTGTTGCATTAATTTTCAGTTTCTTGCCAACTTTCAGCTTCTTGGATTTTGCCTTCAACGTAATCTTGGTAACGGCATTCTTCATAATCTTAATCTTGATGGTTCCCTTTACGTTGCTTCCATCCTTGGCAGTTGCCGTAATGGTCACCGTCCTGTTTGCTCCTGCTTTCTTGGTGGTTACCACGCCCTTGCCATTCACAGTTGCCCACTTGTCATTTGAAGACTTCCAGGTCAGGCTCTTATCTGCCGCATCAGCTGGCGCAACTACCGCTTTCACTGTCACTTTCTTGCCCGCAGCAATATTCTTGCTGTCTGCAGTAAGTGTTATCTTCTTTACCTTGACGGTCGGCTGAACCTGGGTCTGAGCCTGGGCCTTTTGAAGGGCATTTTTCTTTGCGTTCAAATCTGCCAGGGCATTATTTACTTCTTGCTGCGTAGCCTCTGCTTTGCCTGCGATGGCTTTAGCTGCATTGAATGCTGCCTGGAATGCACTCCAGGTCTGTGGCGTATAATCCGCCTCTTTCAAAGCGCTGTAATCACTGATTGCTTTATTCAGCGCTGCCTTGTCAACATTGTTTACAAGCCCTTCTGTGGCGGCATTCAATTCAGCGATTGCAGCGTCAATCTCAGCCGTAGTCACATTATTATTCTCTTGGGCAAGGCGATCTGATATTTTCTTCATTGCCTCCATTGCTTTCTGATATCTATCCCAGCTTTCCTCGGAATAATTCTCAGCTTTCTTGCTTTCCATTGCCGCAGCTGCAGCTTCATATGCATTGGTGAATTCCTGCTTCTTCGGTTCATCCGGCACCTGTGATGCTATCGGCGTAAGCGCTGCCCTTGCAGCCTCCAATGCCTTGACCGCATCTTCCGCTTCTTCCTTTGTTGCGTTGCTTCTGTTAAGCACTTCTTCCAAAGCATTCAGCGCTGCCTTATATTCTCCCCAAGTCTTCGCTGTGTAATTGCTGCTTGCAAGAGCTTCTCCTTTTGCCTCTGCCAGTTTCTTATCCAGCTCCTCTTTGACTGCTCCCTCAATCTTATGTCCTTCTTCGACTTCCAGGGCAGCCATAACATTTCTCAATTCATCGGCAGCCGGTGCATAATCCTCCAGCCTCTTGGCAAGTTCTGCCTTAGCTGTCTGCAAAGCTGTCGTCAATTGATCCCAAGTTGCCTTTGTATAGGCATCCTCATAGGTCCCGAGGGCTTCTGCATCTGCAATCGCTTTTTCCAAAGGCTCTTTGCTGCCGCATACCTTGAGCGCAGACTTTGCCGTGGCGGGCAGAGTGTCAACTGCAGCTTTCACCTCATCCTTTGTTGCATCGGCATCACCCAGTACATCATTGGCATCCGCCAATATCTTTTCCAGTGCCTCCCAGCTTGCCGTGGAGTAATCGGTATTCGTCAATTCCTCCATTTCATCCGTCAGAGCCTTAATCTTATCACGCAGTTCTGAAATATTTACCAAGCCGCTTTCTGCATCCTCTAACGCTTTCTTCATGGCCGCTACCGTCTGGTCATCATCTGGATTGTCTACCTGTGCCTGGGCATTTTGAATTGCCGTCTGCAACGTTGTCCAGCTTGACTGGGTATAATCTTTCTGTTTCAGGTTCTTGTCAGCCAAGGTCTGAAGAGCGGTCTCCAAAGCTGACGTGTCTGTGTTATTGCGGAAATATACCTTACATTTAAATACAATTGTTTCTGTCTCCTGGTCTTCTCCTTCTCCAATCGTAATCGTTGCTGTCAGGTCAGCCGTTTTTGCTGCCACTTCCTTGCTGTCAGGTACGGCAGCCACTCCGGTATCCGCATTGATGACATTGTTATCAGAAGATACCCAGCTAATTTTAGCATCTCCATAACTGGTTTCCGGCAAGGTAAACACTTTATTCGTGGTGTTGAGGTTGGTAATGTTCAAAGTAACCGTACCGTCCGTTTCCACTCTTGCTCCCAGTGTCTTCATGAGGTCATCTTTTGCGTATTTCATTGGCAGCGTATTGATATAATTATATACTCCTGCTACCTGCTCCTGCGCAAGCGAAGCCTTGTAAATACGGAAATCTTTGATGGAACCTTGGTAATCCTTATCTCCGCCTTTGTCCGGGTTTTTGCCGTATGCGCAGTTCCCGATATACGCGCCCCTGGTATTGGGGTCTGCATCCCACATTTCTTTCACCGTATGTGCAACATCCTTTGTCCCTTTCAGTTCTCCATTTACATAGAGCGTAAGGTTTGTGCCGTTCAATACGCAGACAATATGATGCCAGGTATCCTGCTCTGCTGCCTCCGAGGAAACATTCACTGCACCAGACCAATATTTCGGATTCATGCTCGCAACTAATTTACCGCCATCATTGGTACTTACATAGAAGAAATGCGCGTCAGTTTTATTGCCATCCCCAAAACCATCGCCAGAACCAATTCCAAAGGCATTTGACTTCTCTCCCCCTGCATCCTTTGCCCAGAATGCAAATGTCATCTGTTCTCCCACTTCTAATGTATTAGGAAGCGTAATCACATTTTGCAGAGCGGCGCCGCCATTGAATGTCGCGCCTTCTTCCCTGCTGAATGTAACACTATCGGCTGCAGCTCCATCCAAGCCATTGCCGGATACATCTTTTGCTTTAACTGTAGCGTCATCCAGAGGATACCAGGCAGCTAACGCCTCATCCATCTGCTCGAACGTCTTCAGCACAAGAAGCTTATCTACTTCCAGAAGCCCTGCTGCTGCTGCGTCCACATCATCTGCATTCTCATCCGGCGTCCCTTCTGTCTCTTTTACCTGTGCCAATTCATCTATTTTCGCTTTCATGGCAGCAAGGCTCTCCGCCGTATAGATATTCTCTTTCTTAGCAATACTATATTTGTTGCTTGCATCTGTATATGCTTCATCAAACTCTATGAATGATACCTTATCTAATTCCAATACCGTAAGACCAGAAAACGTCTTGGTCATCGTGCTGGAACCATACTGGATCTTTGCCTTCAGGGTAATGTTTTCTGCATTTCCCCTGCCTTTGGAAGGACGTACCACCGTACCGTCTGCCCGGATTGCCGGATTGCTGGATTCCCAGGCAATACTTAATCCCTGTATTGTCTTGCCATCGCTGGTCTTCATGCTAGTTGGCAGATTCAAGGATTCGGTAATCTTTGTTTTATCAAATGTTTCCTCTGACTGCAAGCTTAATTCAAGGTTATCATAAATATCCTGTACCGGAGCCTGGCAGAGCCTGTCGTTGGCAATCTTTTGGATTTCTGCTTCTGTCAGTATGCCATTGTATACTTCAAAATCATCAAAGGTTGCCTTATAATCGTCATCCCCCCAGGATGCACGACCCAGATAATTATTCTGTGCAATAAGCGCAGACGGTTTGCAGATGCCCGTCGCTGTCCCAACAAGCACACCGTCCAGATACAGTTTTGCCGTATCCTCTGAGCCATTTGTCACGATTGCCACATGTGTCCACTGCCCAATCGGCGTAAGTATTTTCTCACCCTCGGCATCTTTGGCCTGCAGATTGGCTACTGTCGTGCCGCCGATTCTGTATTCCATATCCACCAGGCTGTCCTTGTTGATGAATCCAAGATGTCCCAAAGGATCAGTCTTTCCAACGTGCGTTGCATGCAACGTCATGGCAAAAGAATTGCCATTGCTCTCACGGTTGATAAACATGGAAATCGTGAAATCATCCTGTGTCTTTTTGCTGCCGTTTGCTTCCGTCAGCTGTAATAAATCATCTGGCAGCTTCACATTAGAAGTACCATTCTTACCGCCTTTTAACTTTACGCCCTTGCTGCCAGCATCCACGCCGGCTACACCCTGCTCCACATTCGTAAGCACGGCATCGGCGTGACGTCCCGTGCTGTCCGCTGCCGGCGTATCGCCATCAAATTTATATTGCGCCAGAAGGTACGCATGCCTTACATGGACTTTTGCCGTTACAGTTTTGCCGCCAGGGAAAGTTCCGGTTACTTCCACAGGCGCATTGTCTGCCGTCTCTGTATCAAGGTCCACGTTTTCCAGATTCCATGTGACCTCCGTAGGAATCGTTCCATCTACGCCTTCAAACTTGGCTTCCAGGGATGACGGCAGGATTGGCTTTTTGCCGACCAATGTTTCCACCTCAACTACTTCATCCGTTCCGATAAGTTCCGCTGCTTTATACTTGGCAATATAAGTAACGCTGCTTTCCGCTGCCGGTATGGTTGTACTGTCCGTTGCCGCCGTATCGGCATTGCCATCTTCATTTGTATCCCAACCGGAATTGTCTGCATCAAACAGGTATGTCTGATTATCTGCGCTCTTCGGCGTGAAAATTGTCGTATCTATAGTCTTTGAAGAGCCTGGCAGTTCTTTTGACGTTGTTGTTAAATCTGCCCATACCTGACCCTCCGGATCCCTGTATTCTATCTTTGCAGTCGCAAATCCAGACTGCCAGGAAATTTTGTGGTTGGTTACCGCCAGATTTTCTCGTGCCATGAAGAAACGCCGAATCGTTCCATCGTTGTATGTCCGGTAGTGATTTCCCTCCGGCTTTGTAACCTCAACCGTCCTGCCGGCTTCATCTGTCACATAAATATGGTAATTGCCTTTTTCTGCCTTTGTGTCAATAACCATGCGCACACGGTATGTCTTCCCGGATTCGTACATCATTTTCTCTACGTTCGTGTTGGCTGTCGGGTAGTTTCCTGAAAGCTCACTGCCTTCTACCATACCCCCAGTGCCGTTTCCAAGACGGCTGGTGAACCATCCCTGTCCAGTATGAAGCATCGGACCTGATTGGGTAAAAGCCGCACCGATATCTTCATTGGTCGATGACAGATAAGAATAACAGGGATCATTCGGATTTACGGATATAATATCGAATTCTGTAATCAGTTCCCCGCCATACTCTTTCGCCAACTGCTGGAACTTTCCTGCATTTTCGCTGCCCGTAGCGAGATCGGCAACTGCTTCATCACATTCATAGATATGAACGGTTGCCGTTACTTTAGCGGCATCTCCTTCAAGCCCTTCGGCAGTTCCCGTTATTGTGTTGTCTCCAATCACCCATTTCTTATCCGCAACGTCCCATGCAACATTTACCGGAAGCGTAATTCCTGCAAGATTAGTATTTGCCATAAGCTGCTGGGGAAGAATCGGCTCATTGCCCTCAATGGCATAGATTGTGGATGGGGCAACCACAGAGCTAAGCTCTGCTTTGTTGTAAGTAAGATTAATTACATTCTGAGCAGCATCTTCTTTGG
>CANOHX010000081.1 GCA_947565885.1 uncultured Lachnospiraceae bacterium | reverse complement strand
AGATTCCGTGCGTATGCGTTATATGGGAAGTAAACAGGAAGAGAGTTGACTATGGGTAAAGTAATTGTTATTGGCGGCGGTGCGGCTGGCATGATGGCAGCCATCCGGGCAGCGAGAAACGGACATCGGGTAACGTTGTTAGAACAGAATGAGAAATTAGGAAAGAAACTTTATATCACAGGAAAAGGAAGGTGCAACATTACCAATGACTGTGATACGGAGAATTTGCTGAACAACGTTGTACGCAACAGTAAATTTCTCTATAGCGCATTCTACTCCTTTGACAGCCAAAAGGTAATGGAGTTTTTTAAGGACCAGGGGCTTGCCATCAAGACAGAGCGCGGCGGGCGCGTTTTTCCTCAGTCTGACCATTCCTCTGACGTTATCCGTGCGCTGCAGAAAACTTTACAGCAGGAGGAAGTAAAGGTACAGCTTCATGCCCAAGTAGCCGATATTCTGACTGTGGGAAATGAAAGCAGAAGCGTGTCGGGTGTCTGCCTGACAGACGGAAATGTTCTCCGAGCGGAAAATGTCATTCTTGCTACGGGCGGCAGTTCTTATGCGGCTACTGGTTCTACTGGGGACGGTTACCGTTTTGCCAAAAATCTGGGGCATACGGTTACGGAATGCAGACCGTCACTGGTGCCGTTTGAGACGGCGGAGGAATGGGTGAAAAATTTGCAGGGGCTTTCCCTGAGGAATGTCACTGTGAGCATACGCAAAGGGAAAAAGCTTCTGTTCAAAGAGTTTGGCGAGATGCTTTTTACCCATTTTGGCGTCAGCGGACCGCTGTTAATCAGCGCCAGCAGCCTTGTCAATGATTACATGGAGGACATGCCGTTGGCTATGGAGATAGATTTAAAACCTGCGTTAGCTGAGGAACAGCTGGATAAGCGTGTCTTGCGGGATTTTGAAGAGAATAAAAACAGGCAGTTTAAAAACGCCTTATCGAAGCTGTTTCCCACAAAATTGATACCTGCCATTGTTCATTTAAGCAACATTGGCGGGGAAGAGAAAGTGAACGCAATTTCCAGGGAAAAACGAATGGAATTTGTCCATTTGATAAAGCATTTCCCATTGACTTTGCAGAAATTCCGTGGATTCAATGAGGCTATCATTACCAGGGGAGGGGTCAGTACCAGGGAAGTCAATCCCTCCACCATGGAATCGAAGATGATATCAGGGCTGTACTTTGCAGGGGAGGTGCTGGATTTGGATGCACTGACCGGAGGGTACAATTTACAGATTGCATGGTCCACAGGCTATCTTGCGGGAGACAGCATTTGAAGCTGGCTGCGTATGTGTCTGGCTGGGAAAGTTAATTATAGAAATGGAGGAGACAGCAATGGCATTTAATATTGCGGTTGATGGTCCGGCAGGTGCTGGGAAGAGCACCATAGCAAAATTGGTGGCGAAAGAGCTGTCTTATATTTATGTGGATACGGGAGCGATGTACCGTGCGATGGCGCTGTATTTCCTGCGGGCAGGCATAGCGGCTGACGATGAGGCAAAGATTACAACAGCCTGTGAGGAAATTACGGTTGCACTTGCCAATGAGGATGGAGAACAGCAGGTATTTTTGAACGGAGAGAATGTCAATGGCTTTATCCGCACGGAAGAGGTAGGGAAAATGACCTCGGCAGTCAGCGTTTACGTCCCGGTGCGTGAGAAGCTGACACAGCTTCAGCGCGAGATGGCGCGTACCACAGACCTTATTATGGATGGCAGGGATATCGGTACCTGTGTGCTTCCCCAGGCCCAGGTGAAGATTTACCTGACTGCGAGCGTAGAGACCAGAGGCAGGCGGAGATTTCTGGAATTGCAGGAAAAAGGCACAGACTGCAGCCTTGAAGAAATCTGCGAAGATATCAAGAAGCGGGATTACCGCGACATGACGAGGGAAATCTCTCCTTTAAGACAAGCCGAAGATGCCATCCTTGTGGACAGCTCTGAGATGTCCATAAACGAAGTGGTGGAAAAGATTTTAGAGATTGTAAGGGATGCGAAATAAATGGAAGTGATTTTAGCAAAAAGCGCCGGGTTTTGTTTTGGCGTCAGGCGCGCGGTAGACACAGTTTATGAGCAGGTGGCGCAGGAAAAAGGGAAGATTTATACCTACGGCCCAATTATCCACAATGAGGAAGTCGTGGCGGATTTAGAGAAAAAGGGCGTCTGCGTGGTGGATACGGCGGAAGAATTGAAAAACTGCAGGGATGGCACGGTCATTATCCGCTCCCACGGCGTAGGAAAAGCGATTTATGACCTGCTTGAGGCAGAAAATATCTCTTATGTGGATGCCACATGCCCATTTGTGCAGAAAATTCATCAGATTGTGGAGAAGTACAGCCGTGAAGGCTGCCATGTGTTAATAATTGGCAATGAGAACCACCCAGAGGTTGAGGGAATCAAGGGGTGGAGCGCCAATAGTGCTGAGACAAGCGTAATTTCAACGGTCGAAGAGGCATATAATTTTGTTCCCAAAGAGGAAAAAAAGGTCTGTATTGTCTCTCAGACGACATTTAACAACAAGAATTTTCAAGAACTAGTTGAAATTATTTCAAAAAAAGGTTATGATATAAATGTTTTAAATACGATTTGCAATGCAACGCAGGAAAGGCAGACCGAGGCAAAGGAGATTGCTGCCAGAGTCGACGCCATGATTGTTGTTGGCGGGAAGAACAGTTCCAACACGCAAAAGCTATTTGAAATATGTAAAAAAGAATGTGAAAATACTTGCTATATACAGACACTTGAGGATTTGGATTTGTCTAAATTATGGTCCATTAATAGCGTAGGTATTACCGCAGGGGCTTCTACCCCAAATAAAATTATTGAGGAGGTTCAAAGAAATGTCAGAAATGAGTTTTGAACAAATGTTAGAATTGGAAGATTCATTGAAAACAATAAAGAATGGAGAGGTAGTCGAAGGTAACGTTATTGATGTGAAACCAGACGAGATCATCTTGAATATTGGTTACAAATCCGATGGAATCATTACCCGTAATGAATATACAAACGAACCCAATGTTGATTTGACTACTGTAGTTTCTGTAGGGGACAATATGGAAGCGAAAGTCCTGAAAGTGAACGACGGAGAGGGTCAGGTGCTCCTGACTTACAAGCGCCTTGCAGCTGAGAGAGGAAGCAAGAAACTTGAAGAGGCATTCAATGCCCAGGAAGTATTGACGGCAAAGGTAGTCCAGGTATTAGAAGGCGGTTTAAGCGTTGTGGTTGACGAGACCAGGATTTTCATCCCGGCGAGCCTCGTATCTGATACATATGAGAAAGACCTTGGCAAATATAAAGACCAGGAGATTGAATTTGTCATCACAGAGTTCAATCCCCGCAGGAGAAGGATTATCGGTGACAGGAAACAGCTTTTGCTGGCCGCTAAAGAGGAACTTCAGAGAGAATTGTTCGCGAGAATCAACGTCGGCGATGTATTAGAGGGAACAGTCAAGAATGTAACGGACTTTGGTGCGTTTATTGATTTGGGCGGTGCAGACGGACTGCTCCATATTTCTGAGATGTCCTGGGGGCGGGTGGAGAATCCTAAGAAAGTCTTCAAGGTCGGTGATGTCGTTAGAGTGTTCATCAAAGATATCAACGAGAGGAAGATTGCGCTCAGCATGAAGTTTGAAGATGAGAATCCCTGGAAAGATGCAGCTGAGAAATATGCAGTTGGAACAATTATCAAGGGTACTGTTGCGAGAATGACAGATTTTGGGGCATTTGTAGAATTAGCGCCTGGCGTGGATGCATTGCTGCACGTATCCCAGATTTCTAAGGAACATGTGGAGAAACCGGCAGATGTCTTGAAGATAGGGCAGGAGATTGAGGCGAAGATTGTTGATTTCAATGAGGAAGAAAAGAAAATCAGCCTTAGCCTGAAAGCTCTGCAGGTTCAGGCTGAAGAGGTGGCAGAATCGCCAGAGGATACTGCTGACGAGCCAGCAGTGGAAGAATAATAAGGATCGAGGAAGTTCATGGTTGGATATGAGGATTTCAAAAAGGATATTTTAGCATTAACGAAGATTGATTTGGATTCATACAAAGAAAAACAGATGAAACGCCGGATAGATACGTTGATTACCAAGAATAACATTAGCAGTTATAAGGAATACGTGGCGTTGATTAAGAAGAATGAGGAGAAATTTGAACAGTTTGTAAATTTCCTTACAATCAATGTTTCGGAGTTTTATCGGAATCCAGAGCAGTGGGAGATACTAGACAAGAGCGTATTTCCCTTGTTGATTAAAAAATTTGGCAAGAATCTGAAAGTGTGGAGCGCTGCCTGTTCCACTGGAGATGAGCCGTATTCTTTGGTAATGGCATTATCAAGGCATATACCTTTGAATCAGATTCATATAACTGCCACAGATATTGATAAGCAAGTGCTTGACAAAGCGCGTATGGGGTTATATAATGAAAAGAGCATAGCAGCTGTGCCAGCAGATTTTAAGAAGAAATATTTTACCAAAGTGGGCAGTTCTTATCAGATTTCCAATGAAATTAAGCGCCAGGTAGAATTTAAGGAACATAATCTGCTGCGGGATTCTTATCCCACAGGCTGTAACTTGATTGTTTGCCGTAATGTATTGATTTATTTTACAGAAGAGGCAAAGGAAGAAATTTATAAGAAGTTTAATTCTGCACTGGCTTCCCAGGGAATTCTTTTTATTGGAAGCACAGAACAGATAATGAATTATAAAGAGTTGAACTATCAGAGGCATCAGTCCTTTTTCTTCCAGAAGAATTAATTGCAAGTGTCTTAATATAAGATAAATACTCCCTACTCAGTGCTCCCCTCCGTGAAAGACTACGGAGGGGAGTACGATGTTTCCAGGAAATTCTTGGAAATAGCCCAATAATCATGTTTGTTTTATCAGATTCTTTAATAGATGAATCGCATATTTTTTCTGAAGTTCTGTGGAATCCGTGAATTCTTCAGTCATTTCAAACCAGGTTACCTTATCGTGATATTCCATTTTGAAATAAGGAGTTATAATTTCTTCGTATTGTGGCAGAAAGCAGCCGGTTTTTTTACTGTAGCAGGTAGCGGCCTTTGCCTTTGTGCGGAAATTTTTGTCTACATAGAAAGCAACGCTTTTGTGGATGGCGCGGTCTTCTTCGGGCAGGAAGTAATAGTCCCTGTAATTGGGGTAGAAATATTTCAATTCCCCTTGATATATCGAAACCTTAAGTTTTGCCTGTTTGTCGTAGCCTGTCAGATAAATGTCCTGTTTGCCGAATGAAAAACGCCTGGGTAAGGGGGCGGTAAGTGACAGCGTTAGGATAAGTTCAAGTTCCGAGCCGTCTTCATAAGATTTGTAGGCATTTTTTTCATAGGAGAGTATCTCAAACTCCCCTTCAAACAGTCTTGGATAGGCAAGTATGGGAAGGAGTTTAGGCATTCCCAGCAAATCTTCATAGTTGTGAAGCTGTAATAGCGAAGCAGCTTCTTCATTCGGCTGCTTTATATATTCCTGATAGACATTGATCAGTTCCCCTCCAGAGTATCTGTCATCTCGCACTATCCCCAGAAATGTTTCTAAAGATTTCTGTTTTAGATTGTCAAGCCTGAGAATGGGTCTGAACTTGGACATTTTTTGGAAAATATCCAAATGCTTTATGTCCATATTATAATCAAGATCATAATATTCAAACCGTTTTCTGAGATAGGGGATATCGAAACCTATCCCATTAAAAGATATCAGATTGCTATATTGGGCAGAGAGCTTTAAGAAAGCAGTGAGGACTGGCTTTTCTTCCTCAGGCTTTTCGGCAAAAAATTGGGTCACACAGATAAAATTACCTCTTCTTGCCGCACAGCCAATCAGATATACGTGCGTATGTATGGGTGAGAAGCCGGTGGTCTCAATATCAAAAAAGAGGGTGGATTCCGTAAATATTTCTTCCGTAACAGTGCTGTCTGCCGTGAATGCAGTTTCATTTTGCCATATCTTCATGGTATCCTCCGTAAGTGATAAATTTCCTTAGGTCAATGAACAACGTTGGCTCCGGAAAGAGACCTAAGGGATCTTCCCAGCATTGCTGGGTCCCTCCTTAGGTCAGATTATACATTATTTCTGAAAAAAATTCCAGAAAGACTTGCAAAATACCCTTTAGGGGTATATAATGTAGCTGTTTGAGGAAACAATATGGGTTAGTAAATGATACGAAGGAGGAAAAGGCAATGTCAGAACAGACAGAATGTAACTGCCAAAAGACAAAGGAGCGTTCCGAGAAAGAATACAAGGATTTGATTAACCGCCTGAACCGTATAGAGGGACAGGTTCGGGGAATTAAGGGCATGGTGGAGCGGGATGTGTATTGCATTGACATATTGGTTCAGGTGGCGGCAGTCAATGCAGCCCTGAACAGTTTTAATAAACTATTGCTTTCAAACCATATTAAGACCTGTGTGACCAAGGATATCCAGGAGGGCAAGGAGGAGACGGTGGATGAATTGGTAACTGTCTTACAGAAATTAATGAAATAATATATGGGAAAGGAGTAACCAATGGAACAATATACGGTAACCGGGATGAGCTGTGCCGCCTGCAGCGCAAGGGTGGAGAAAGCGGTCTGTAAAGTGCCTGGCGTTGCAGCTTGTTCTGTCAGCCTGCTGACAAACTCCATGGGTGTGGAGGGTACGGCTGAGGAGGCGGAAATCATCCGTGCAGTGGAGGAAGCAGGATACGGCGCCTCCAGGAAACAAGCAGGTTCGCAGCAGGTTCCAGGAACTGAGGCAGGGGAAGATATTTTGAAGGACAGGGAGACCCCGCTGTTAAAAAAGCGACTGGTTTATTCCTTAGGATTTCTGGCTGTGCTGATGTATCTTTCCATGGGACATATGATGTGGGATTGGCCGCTGCCAGCCGTTCTTGCGAAGAATCATGTAGCAATGGGGCTGTGCCAGCTTCTTCTGACGGCAGTGGTTATGGTGATTAATCAGAAGTTTTTTATCAGTGGCTGGAAGAGTTTTTACCATGGAGCGCCAAATATGGACACTTTGGTGGCGCTGGGCGCCGGAGCAGCTTTTATTTATAGCACATATGCGCTGTTTGCGATGACAGATGCCCAGGTGAGGGGCGATATGGACCAGGTAATGGGGTATATGCATGAGTTTTATTTTGAGTCTGCGGCGATGATTCTGACATTGATTACGGTGGGCAAGATGTTGGAGGCGCGTTCCAAAGGAAAGACTACAGATGCACTCAAAAGCCTTATGAAGCTGGCGCCTAAGACGGCGGTAATCATAAAAGACGGTTGTGAAACAGAAGTTCCTATAGAACAACTGCAAAAAGGAGATATCTTTGTGGTGCGTCCGGGTGAGAATATTCCTGTAGACGGAGTCGTGCTGGAGGGAAGCAGTGCGGTAAATGAAGCGGCGCTTACAGGGGAAAGCATTCCGGTGGACAAAGCAAAGGGCGATTTGGTATCGGCGGCAACCACAAATCAATCAGGTTTCATCAAATGTCAGGCTTCCCGGGTAGGTGAGGATACAACCTTGTCCCAGATTATCCGTATGGTGAGCGATGCGGCAGCTACGAAAGCCCCCATTGCCAAGGTTGCGGATAAAGTATCTGGAGTGTTTGTCCCTGCTGTCATAGGGATTGCTTTGGTGACGGCTGCAGTCTGGCTGTTTTTGGGGTATGGAATTGGCTTTGCCTTGGCAAGAGGGATTTCCGTGCTGGTCATCAGCTGTCCCTGTGCTTTGGGGCTGGCAACGCCGGTGGCTATTATGGTGGGCAATGGGATTGGCGCCAAGAATGGTATCTTGTTCAAGACGGCAGTTTCGCTGGAAGAAACAGGCAAGATGGATATTATTGCCTTGGATAAGACGGGAACCATTACCAAAGGGGAGCCGAAAGTTACGGATTTGCTGCCTATGGAGGGCGTATCTGAGGAAGAGCTGCTGTTTACGGCGCTTTCTTTGGAAGCAAAGAGCGAGCATCCGCTGGCTAAAGCAGTCCTTTCCTATGCAAAAGAGCATAAGGTGTCTATGGGCGAAGTAACGGAGTTTCAGGTTATGCCGGGAAATGGGCTGTCTGGAAAACTTGGTGGTGTTTTTGTCTGCGGGGGGAATGAGGCATTTATCCGCACACAGGCAGAAATTCCACAGGAAATGGACAGACAGGCAAAAGTTCTGGCAAGGGAGGGCAAAACGCCGCTGTTTTTTGTCAGGGCCGGCGTATTGTGTGGGATAATTGCCGTGGCGGATGTGATGAAAGAGGATAGTCCGCAGGCAATCCAGGAATTGAAAAATCTTGGTCTTCATGTCGTTATGCTTACTGGAGACAATGAAAATACCGCCAAAGCCATTGGCAGCCAGGCCGGCGTAGACCAGGTGATTGCCGGCGTGCTGCCAGATGGCAAAGAAGAAGTAATTCGTACGCTCCAGCAACGGGGCAAAGTAGCTATGGTAGGAGATGGAATTAATGATGCCCCAGCGCTGACAAGGGCAGATATGGGAATTGCCATTGGCGCAGGGGCGGACGTGGCTATTGACGCGGCAGATATCGTCCTTATGAAGAGCAGGCTCAGCGATGTGTCGGCAGCTATTCGTTTAAGCCGTTTTTCGCTGAGGAATATCCATGAAAACCTGTTCTGGGCGTTTATCTATAATATCATCGGCATTCCTTTGGCAGCCGGAATCTGGATTCCGATATTTGGCTGGCAGTTAAATCCTATGTTTGGGGCTGCAGCCATGAGCCTGTCCAGCTTTTGTGTAGTGACAAATGCATTGCGGCTGAATATGCAGGACATCTATAGCACCAGGAAAGATAAGCCGAGGAAAAAGACCGGGCAAGGAGAAACTGAACGGGAAGAAACAAACAGGCAGCATGAAAAGATATTTGCAGATGAGGAGGAAAAGAAAATGCAGAAAACATTGAAAATTGAAGGTATGATGTGCACACATTGTGAGGCAGCCGTAAAGAAATGTCTGGAAGAACTTGCACAGGTGGAAAAAGCCGAGGTCAGCCATGAGGCGGGAACGGCTGTCGTTACCTTGTCAGGTATAGTATCGGACGATATTTTGAAAAAAACGGTGGAAGAAAAAGATTATAAGGTATTGTCTGTAGAATAGTGCAAAAATAGGATGAAAGCTTCTCTGATTTGAGAAGCTTTTATTGTAAAATTTTTTGATAAAAGTGATAAATAAGATGAAATAACAGAAAATACAGGGAAAAAACTCAAAAAATAGTACATGTTTTTTGAAAATTTTTAATGCGTTTTGGGAAAAATGTGTTACAATAGTCGTAGTAATGCTTTAATGACCGAGGAGGTCCATACATGGAAGAAAAAACGGCGAGTGGATTACGGGAACAACAAGCCAGGCGCAAGCGCGTCAACCGAATGAAAATGTCCATGGTGGCAGGGGGAGCAATCTGGATTTTAGTTTTGACTGTATTGATTGTCGTCTTATTGATAAAAGTGGTTAATCTGGAAGAGAGAATGGACAAGGAGTTGGTTTCCAAGGAAGAAGTTTTACAGGAACATAATGAAAAAAGTGCAGAATCTCCCAAGGAGAATGCTTCAGATACAGTTTTGCAGGACGGTGCGCAGACGGAGGATATTTCCGATAACGATACGGCAGGCAGCGGAGATTTGACAGAGGACACAGGTTTGGCGGATGACACGGACCTGGCGGCAGAAAGCGCGGCTTTGTCAGACGGTACAGATTCAGCAGATGAGGGCGCGGCTTTGTCAGATAATTCAGATTCAGCGGCAGGGGGTACAGATTCTGCCAAAGAAGGACAAGCTGTAGGAGAAGCAACAGAAGAGGACAGCAACTTGCTTGAAGAGGGCGAGCATCCGAAAGTGTACCTGACATTTGATGATGGCCCCAGTGAGAATACGGCGAAAATCCTCGATATTTTAAAAGAGAAGAATGTGAAAGCGACCTTTTTCGTGATTGGACAGGAAGATGAAGAATCCAAAGCGCTATACCAAAGAATCGTGGCGGAGGGGCATACATTGGGGATGCATTCTTATTCCCATAAGTATGATGTAATCTATAAATCTCTCGATGCTTTTAAGGAGGATATGAACCAACTCCAGACTTATTTGGAGGAAGTGACAGGCGTAACGCCTACGATTATGCGTTTTCCCGGAGGTAGCAGCAACCAGGTAAGCAATGTAGACATCAAAGAATTAATACGATATGTCAAAGGGCAGGGAATTACTTATTATGATTGGAATGTGGTGAGCGGAGATGCAACCAGCCAAGTATATACGCCAGATGAGTTGGTGGCAAATGTAATGGATGATGTGGTCAAGTACCATACGTCTATTGTACTGATGCATGACTCCTCTGCCAAAGCAAGCACTGTAGAAGCGCTGAGGTCCATGATAGATCAGCTACAGGAACTGGGGGCAGAGTTGCTGCCAATAGATGAAACCACAAAACCCATACAGCATATAAAAGCAGAAGACGTAGACTGAGTATGCAGTATGTTTTACATGAAAAATAATTTATGGAGGTACATGTATGAGCTTTTTTAAGGATTTCAAGGAGGACTTGTCTCAGGCAGTAAATGAGCTGCTTCCGGGAGAAGCGGAATTGAAAGAAGAAGCAGCGCAGATGCAGCCGGATCTGGTTGTCAATACGTTGGAAAAGGAAGTAGATGTCAAGTCTGAGTTAAAAAAAGTAGAAGGACTTTTTGAAAAGGTAGGAAAAGGGGCTCCAGAAGAAGCGCCGATGATTCTTACACCCGAAGAGCCAGCAAACTCAGCGAAGAAACCTGTGGAGAAGAAAACAGAAAGTGTAGCAAAAGAGGAAAAGAAAGCGAACGTAAGCGAGACGGAAGAACCCGCACAGAAGGAGGATACAGTTTTGAGTACAGAGAATACAGAAAATACAGTAACAATGGAGACAACAAACACTTTGCCAGCAGATGTTTCAGATGAGGTGACAGTGATTACAGAAGGCACATCCCTCAAAGGTGATTTACAGTCTACAGGTTCTTTTGAATTAAAAGGCAGGATTGAAGGCAATGTGGCATGTAACGGTAAGATGACAGTTACCGGAGTGATTAAGGGGAATTCACAGGCGGCAGAGTTTTTTGCAGATTCAGCTAAGATAGAGGGAGAAATCTCTACCAGCGGAACAGTTAAAATTGGTTTGGGTTCTGTTGTGATTGGCAATATTGCGGCAACCAGCGCAGTAATTGCAGGTGCTATTAAGGGCGATATTGATGTCCATGGACCTGTAGTGGTAGATACTTCTGCAGTTGTGATGGGAAATATCAAATCACGTTCTGTCCAAATCAATAACGGCGCTGTAATTGAAGGCTTCTGTTCCCAGTGTTATGCTGACGTAGATGTGGAGAGCCTGTTTGAAGCACAGTAGAAAGGCATTATATGAAAAGAATATTATTAAAACTGAGTGGAGAGGCGTTGGCGGGAGAGAAACACGTAGGATTTGATGAGGATACGGTTACGGTGGTTGCCAGACAGGTAAAGCAGTTAGCAGATGATGGCATTGAGGTAGGCATTGTTATTGGCGGCGGCAATTTCTGGCGGGGCAGGACAAGCGAGACCATTGACCGCACAAAAGCAGATCAGATTGGGATGCTTGCCACAGTGATGAACTGCATCTATGTCTCTGAGATTTTCCGTTCTGTTGGCATGATGACGCAGATTCTTACGCCGTTTGAGTGCGGTTCTTTTACGAAGCTTTTTTCCAAAGACCGTGCGAACAAATATTTTGCCAAAGGGATTGTGTGCTTCTTTGCGGGAGGGACCGGACATCCGTATTTTTCGACAGATACGGCAACGGTTCTGCGCGCCGTTGAGATTCAGGCAGACGGAATCCTGTTGGCAAAAGCAATTGACGGTGTTTATGACAAAGACCCCAAAACGAATTCAGAAGCAGTGAAATATGACGAAGTGCCTATTCAAGAAGTTATTGATAAGAAGCTGGCAGTTGTGGATTTGACAGCTTCTATCATGTGCATGGAGAAT
>CANOHX010000080.1 GCA_947565885.1 uncultured Lachnospiraceae bacterium | reverse complement strand
TTCATGGAATAATCCTTTTTCTTTTCTTTCTTTAACATATGCCGAAAGTTTCATTTGTTACAAAACGCTGAAATAATTACCGTGTCGAGTCTTGTAAATTATTTGTCAATATGATAAAATTTACCTGTGAAATTTTAAGAATTACACAATAATTACATAAGGCTTGGAGGAGTGAGTTATGCAGCTTGACATTTTGAAAAACGAGGAAAAAAGAACGAATTTTGTTATGTTTCTGTTTTATGCTACGGTTCCGCTTGTGGCATTTCTGTATGTATTGATTTTTAATGGCGGGGCGGCAAAGGACAGCATAGCCGTGACTATGGTAGTATCGGGGATTTTAGTGAAACTGTTAGAGAAGCCGCTTGGTAAATATGCGAAATATTTATATGTCTCTATTTTGCCGGTGTTTGGAGCGGTAACAATTATTATGGGCACGCCGAGGGCTTTTGGGGCAATGGCGGAAGCTTATTTCCTGATATTGTTTCTGGCGGTTTCTTATTATGATTTGTCGACGATTGTCGTATATTCTGTAGTCCTTATCGTCTCGAACGCAGCCGGACTGATACTGTTTCCCGATGCATATCTGTGTATGTATACATTGTCCATTTGGATATTTATCCTGATGGTATATGCGCTGGCGGTTTTGGCGGCGGTGATGATTGTCACGAGGGCGCGAGCCTTGTTTGATACAGTGCAGACCAAGGAGTCCGAGGCAGAGGAGATTCTGGGCAATGTACGCCAGGCATTTATGGGAATTCAGGAATCGACAGACAACATCCATTCTTCACTGAGCGGTTTTGGGCAGAGTACGCAGGAGATTGCAGAATCCACGGAGGAGATTTCATCCAGTGCGGAGAGACAGATTGAGGAAGTGAATGGAAGCATTGAAATTTTTAATACCCTGAACGAGAAGATTGAGGCTTCCGAGCAGCAAGTTGACGCTACGATGAAGAACATGAGACAGCTCAAAGAGAAGAATGATGAGGGAATCAATTCTATTTCACAGCTTTCTAAGAAATTTGACGATAATATCCAGGCAACCAAGGAGGCCGCGGAAGGCGTGGCTACCCTGACGCAGAAGTCAAGCCTGATTGCGGGGATTGTAGACAGTATTGACCAGATTGCACAGCAGACGAACCTGCTGGCGTTGAATGCGGCGATTGAAGCGGCGAGGGCCGGGGAGGCCGGCAAAGGATTTGCCGTGGTTGCCAATGAGATTAATTCCTTATCTATGGAATCTTCACAGGCTACAAAAGAGATTGACACTATCTTAAAAGATATCATAGAAACGGTTGAGGCAACGAATAAGATTATGGACCGGAACGGTTTGACGGTCAAGGAATCTTATGACCAGCTGAATGATACGGTGAAGATTTTCGAGACCATGATAGATTCTTCCGAAGAAGTGCTCTCTGTCATTGAAGTTTTGCGGCAGGAACTGTCCAATATCATAGATATTAAGGAATCATTGCTGGAATCCATGAACAGGCTGGAGACGATTTCCGAGAGGGCTGCGGAGACCACAACGGAAATCAGCGTATCAACCGGAGAGCAGGTTTCAGGTGTAGATAATATTCTCAAATCATTGGAGAAAGTACAGGATGGCATTGAGCGGCTTGGCGGAGTGCTCAAGGATTGATGGATGACAAAGCGGCGTAGCATTTGCTATGCCGTTTTTTATTTTATAGGAAAGACCTTGTCACGCTAAAGCGTGAAAGTATCTTCCTATAAGATAAAAAATAATATGCGCACTCGCACAAGAGGAAAATATTGCTTCGCAATTGTGCTCGGCGCAGCAAAGTGTGCAAGCCCACTTTGTTCTGTACATTACCCTACCTGAAAGATTCCCAGGGAAGGCGGGTAAACGGTGAATGCCAGAAAGGCAATTGCCAGAAGAAATACAAGCAGCCATGGGAGAAAAGCGCTTTTCCCTGATTGGGGAGGTAGTTCCTGGCAGCGAGAGCTTATGAGATATACAATGGCAAAAGCCAGAATCACGCTGATATAAAAAATCAGGATATCAATTGGGGTGTAAGTTCTGCCCAGGATTCCAGAATATGTGTAAAAAATAACCGGAATGGCAAAGGCGCCTGCCAGAATGCCCCATGGATATGCATAAGCGATACAGGGGTACTCCTGTGCAAGCCGCGGATAGGCAAGAATACCATAGAAGAGCATGGGGAAAAACAATAATTTCATATGTTCCCAGGTGGATTCATTTACCGGAGTGAAAAGCCCCACCAGAAAATTCTCGTCAGACCAATCATAGGTGAAATGTGCAAGCGTTCCCACAATGGAGGTAAAGAGAATGCCAATCACAATGGTAAGCAAAAGCTTTTTTTGCATAATCAATTCCTTTCCTGCAGTCTTGAAAACTCTTATGGAAGCAGTGGTTTAATCTGAGCTTCCTTAGAAGTATATGCAGAAAAAGGAAAATATATAAGCCGCTTTGGCGATTGCAGCAAGTATTGCCTACTTTTCTGAGACCAGGCGATTGCAGCAGGTATTGCCTACTTTTCTGAGACCAGGCGTTTGACCTGGGCCAGTGCTTTTGACACTGGGGGCAGTGAGATGAGGATTAAGGTAATAGCGGCTTCTGCGCCCAAATAAGAACCATTGTATACCAGCGAGTAGAGCCAGGCAGCCATATTGTCGGGCGCGTAGGCGGCAAAAAAGATGACGCCGGAGAGGAAAGAGAAAAAGTAGCGTCCCAATACACCAACCACATAACCGATGATAAGCCCATGTTTCTTCTTATAAAAGAATCCGGCAAGGCCCAGCGCGCCAAATGCCAGCGGATAATCTGTGAGCATTTGCGGGATGGTATAAAAAACAGGTTCGATCATAAATTGCAGCAGCCCGTAGGCAGCTCCCGTCATCAGGCCTGCGGAGGGACCAAACCAGTAGCCAATCAGGACAATGAACAGCATACTGAGCAGGGTGACGGAACCACCCATAGGCATTTCTATTATCTTAATCATGGATGTGACCTGGGCAAGCGCAATGGCGGCGGCAGAAAATACGAGCCGTTTCGTAGTAGTGTTCATGGATGGAATCCTCCGTAAAAATGTTCTTGTTGTATTTGCAGTCTTATTGTAGCGTCTGCGGCTTTTCCTGTCAATCGGATGATACGAAATCAGGGGAGCTTTTCCGTGTGTATCATCAATAAAATGGTAACAGCTTAGCCCGTGCCATCCGCAAAGTGCTGCGTTTTACTTCGGTCATTGCCAAACTGTTGCATTAAAGTATTAGAGAATTAAAGAAAATTCTTGCAAAATCGGAAAAATAATATTAAAATGTACTTTGAAAACGAAAGTAAGAATGAAAAGGAGAATGAAAGATGAGCTATGTTGATGAAGTATTAGAGCGCGTAATCGCAAAGAATCCGGCTGAGCCTGAATTTCATCAGGCAGTAAAAGAAGTATTAGAGTCTTTAAGGCCGGTAATTGAAGCCAACGAAGAGAAGTATCGCAGAGAAGCATTGTTAGAGCGTCTGACTGAGCCGGACAGGCAGTTCAAATTCCGCGTACCGTGGGTAGATGACAAGGGACAGGTCCAGGTGAATACCGGATACCGCGTACAGTTCAATAACAGCATTGGACCGTACAAGGGAGGACTGAGGTTACATCCGTCCGTAAACCTTGGCATTATCAAATTCCTGGGATTTGAGCAGATTTTCAAGAACTCCCTGACAGGGCTTCCGATTGGCGGCGGCAAAGGCGGTTCCGATTTTGACCCCAAGGGCAAATCTGACCGTGAGGTTATGGCGTTCTGCCAGAGCTTCATGACAGAGCTCTGCAAATATATTGGAGCAGACACAGACGTACCCGCAGGAGATATCGGAACTGGCGCAAGGGAAATAGGTTATATGTTTGGACAGTACAAGAAAATTAAGAGCGTCTACGAGGGCGTGCTGACTGGAAAAGGACTTTCCTACGGCGGTTCCCTGGCACGTACCGAGGCTACCGGCTATGGCCTGTTATATCTGACAGAAGAGATGATGAAATGCAATGGGCATGACATGAAGGACAAGGTGGTATGTATCTCCGGTTCCGGTAACGTGGCAATCTATGCGACCCAGAAGGCGCAGCAGCTTGGCGCCAAGGTTGTGACTGTCAGCGATTCTACCGGATGGGTATATGACCCCGAAGGAATTGACGTTGCTTTGTTAAAGGAAGTAAAAGAAGTGAAACGTGCACGTCTGACGGAGTATGCAGCAGCAAGGCCGAGCGCAGAGTACCATGAGGGACGCGGCGTATGGTCTGTGAAATGTGACATTGCACTTCCCTGTGCTACGCAGAATGAGCTTCTCTTAGAGGATGCAAAGCAATTGGTGGCAAACGGCTGCCTCGCAGTGGCAGAGGGCGCAAACATGCCTACCACCTTAGAGGCAACAGAGTACTTACAGCAGAACAAAGTTCTGTTCGCTCCTGGTAAGGCTGCAAACGCAGGCGGCGTGGCAACTTCCGCATTGGAGATGAGCCAGAACTCCGAGCGTCTGAGCTGGACATTTGAGGAAGTGGACGGCAAGCTCAAAGACATCATGGTAAATATCTTCCACAACTTAGATGATGCTGCAAAGCGTTATGGCAAAGAGGGAGATTATGTAGTTGGCGCAAATATCGCCGGCTTTGAGAAAGTGGCAGAAGCTATGATTGCCCAGGGCGTCTGCTAATTACGGCTGATAATTTAAGAAAAAATGGCTGGCAAAAAGCAGGAAATTATGATTGCCCAGGGCGTCTGCTGATTACGGCTGATAATTTTAAGAAAAAATGGCTGGCAAAAAGCAGGAGATTTTTCCTGTGCCAGGCGTTATTGCAGGATGATGGATAAAAGGAGGCTTTCGCATTAAGGTTAAGGCTTATTGCGGCAGCCCCTTTTCTTTTGGCAGCATTTTGCGTGCGCGGTGGAGGAATGGATTTATGAGAAGAAAAATACTGATTGTGGACGATGATGAAGACTTATCTTTTATTATCAGTGAAATGTTGGAGAATCACGGCTACAGCGTGAGCTGTGCCGAGAGCGGGGAGAAAGCTTTTGACAAGTTATCCGACGACACGTTCGATTTGCTGCTGCTGGATATCAACCTGCCAGGGACAACCGGGTTTGAACTTTGCCAGGAACTGCGGAAAGTCTCGAATGTGCCGGTGATTTTTGCAAGCGCAAGGACCAGTGAGACAGACCGTATCATTGGGTTTGACATTGGCGGCGATGATTATCTGCCTAAGCCATACTCCATGAAAGAACTGCTGTCAAGGGTGAATGCGCTGATACGCCGTGCTTATGGATTCTCAGAAGAAGAAAAGACCGTAAAGTTCGGGGATGTCTCTGTCAATGTTACCGCACGTACCGTGACGAAACATGGAGAGCCGATTTCCCTGTCGCTGCGTGAATTCGATTTGCTGTCTTATCTCTGCGAGCATAAAAATAAGGCGATATCCAAGGAGAAGATTCTCAGCGACGTCTGGGGTGCATTTTCCCTGGTGGAACCCTCCACGCTGACCGTACATATCCGCTGGCTGCGGGAAAAGTTAGAAGATAATCCGGCGAAACCTGTGTATATAAGGACGGTTTATAAGGTGGGATATATGTTGGAGGATGGCGAATGAAAAGTAAAATTTTGGGAGTGACGATTATATTTTCACTGGCAGTTATTCTGCTTTCTATTTGGTTTTACTATTCGGTCAAGGGTATTGATGTGCAGGACAGGAAATCAGATTATATCGTTGCTCTGAATGAAATCAGTATGCTCAATAAAAATGGCGATGGCAGACAGGCAGAAGAAAAAATTGCCGCTTTGCAGGAAGACATGCGCCTTTTGCAGGAGCAGGAGAGCGGCGTCATTTTCATACCAGTGATATGTCTGGTCAGCGTTTTGTTTTTTGTGGTGGCGTTTGGATATATTTATCTGGCAATTTTAAGGCCTTTTGATAAGATGAAGGAGTTTGCAGTTAAAATATCCGCGGGGGATTTTAACCTGCCGCTTTTATACCAGCGTGCCAATTATTTTGGGGAATTTACCTGGGCATTTGACAGCATGAGGAAGGAAATTACCAAGGCAAGGACTTGTGAGAAGGAAGCCATAGACAACAATAAGACCGTGATTGCCACGCTGTCCCATGATATCAAGACGCCGATTGCTTCCATCCGGGCGTACGCGGAAGGGCTGGGAGCATCTATGGACACTTCTTATGAGAAGCGGGAACGGTATGTAAGCGTGATTATCAAAAAATGCGATGAGGTGTCGCGCCTGACGGATGATTTGTTTCTGCATTCTATCTCTGATTTGGATAAACTGCAGATAACGCCCGAGAAACTGGAAATCTGTTCCTTTCTGGAGGAGGCGGTACAGGAGATTTCCGCTTCGCATGGTGACGTGGCATTTCATAAGGCGGATTTTACAGCTTATGTAGATGCAGACAGGAACCGGCTTACCCAGATTGCGGAGAATATTATCAACAATGCCAGAAAATATGCCAGGAGCGATATGGATGTATTTCTTACGAAAGAAGACGGCAGGGTTGGGCTGCATTTCCGTGATTATGGCAGCGGCATCCCGGATGAGGATATGCCGTTTATCTTTGGCAAATTCTATAGGGGCAGCAATTGCGGGGAAGAACAGGGCTCAGGTCTTGGGCTTTATATTGTCAGATATATTGCCGGAAAAATGGATGGCAGCGTGACGCTTATAAACCACAGGGACGGTTTGGAGGTTGTGGTAACCTTGCCGGAGTGCGGGCGTTAAGGACTCCTTAATAACTTTTGGGATAAAATGGGCTTACAAAACGAAAGGAGCAGAACAGAGAAATGAAAAAGACTATTTTGTCTGCAAAAGATTTATGCAAGAGTTTTGCGCACAATGGCGGGCAGCTGCATGTACTGTCCCATGTGGAACTTGATTTATATGAGGGTGATTTTACGGTGGTAATGGGCGCCAGCGGTTCCGGGAAATCTACGCTGTTGTATGCACTGAGCGGCATGGACCGGGCAACCGCCGGCGAGGTTCTCTATGACGGCAAAGATATCGTGAAGATGAAGGAGAAAGAGCTGGCGAAGCTGCGTTATCGCGATTTCGGCTTTATTTTTCAGCAGATGCATTTGGTGAGCAACCTCACGCTCTTTGAAAATGTGGCAGTTCCGGGCTATCTCGATAAGAGACAGTCGGCTGGCGAGGTCAGAAACCGGGCGGAACAATTGCTGGAAAAAATGTCTGTCTCGCAGATTAAGACGCATCTGCCTTCCCAGGTGTCGGGTGGGGAACAGCAAAGGTGCGCCGTGGCGCGGGCAGTCATCAACAAACCGAAAATGCTGTTTGCAGATGAACCGACCGGGGCTTTAAACCGCAGGAACACCACGGACGTCCTTGATTTGCTGACAGAACTGAACCGTGAGGGGCAGAGCGTGCTGATGGTTACCCATGACCTGCGTGCTGCGCTTCGGGGAAATCGGATCCTGTATCTTGAGGATGGGAAAATTATCGGGGAACTGACGCTTCCCGATTACGTTGCAGACGATGAGAAAGCAAGAGAAACGCAGGTAAACGCATGGCTTACCTCGTTGGAATGGTAGGTGGCGTCATGGAGATTTTAACATTATTAAAAGCAAATATCCGACGCAAGAAAGGTTCGTTTCTGAGCGTAGTCCTGCTGACATTGATTATCGCCATGTCGGTCACAACCATTTTAGGCATTAAGGAAAGCGCATTTCAGGGCGTATATGCATCCCATGACCGGATGGATACGCCGGATTTGTGGGTGGAATATTATGCATATAAACTGACAGATGAAATGATAAATGAGGTAAAAAACGATGCAAGGGTAGAATCTGTAAAGCTGGGAGACTATTTCTTTGCAGACAAGAGCGTTATGAATGGAAATGAATATACAAACAGCGTAATGATAATGAAAGCCGATGAAGATACATCATTGGTGGAAGATGACCTGAGCGGATTCAGGGACGATGTTCCCCAACTGAAAAAGGGAGAGATATACGTCCCGCAGGGGCTGCTTTCCAATGTTGAAGGAAAGGTTGGGCAGAAAGTTACGATAGAGACACTTGGCGGGGATTTTTCATTTACCGTAAAGGGAGTTCTCCTTGACCCTTATTTTGGCGCTTCTGTGATTGGCTGGAAGAGATATTGTATCAGTGAAGAAGATTATGATGAGATAAAGGCTAAGATTGAGCAGAAGGAAACGGAAGAAAGACACGCCATTGGGAAATACATGGAAATCAATCAAGCGGATAATTGCCAGCTTACGTTACCGCAATTCCGCAGGCAGCTTAATAAGGATACCGGAGCAGTGGATATGGGCAATGGTTCTCTTACGAGAGACATGTCAATTTATTATACGACATTGTTTCCGCAGATAATATCATCGATTCTTCTGGTATTTATCATGCTGTTGCTGGTGATTGTCCTCATTGTCACGGTCCATAGCATTTCCATGGAAATTGAGAGCAATTATGTCACATTAGGCGTACTGAAAGCGCAAGGGTTTGGCACGGGAAGGATCCGTATCTTATTTGTGGCGCAATATCTGCTGGCAGAGATGGTGGGGGCAGTTTTGGGAATTGCTGTGAGTATTCCGCTTGCCGGTGCGTCTGCCAATATTTTTGCAGTGATAACTGCCGTGCCCGCCGTGCTGTCTGTACCGTTCGTGCCCATAGGGCTTTTGCTTAGCGTGCTCTTTGTCCTGTCGGCAGTGGCGATATTGTTTGTCACGGTTAAGATTGAGCGGATTTCTCCGGTGCGCGCGATTTCAGGCGCGAGGAAAGAAATCTATTTTGACAGCAGGCTGAATGTTCCCATCAGCAGGAAACTGCTCTCAGGAAGCCTGGCATTCCGGCAGTTTACCTCAGCGAAGCGCAGGTATCTTGGTATCTTTGCCATCGTTGGCATCCTGGTGTTTTTTATGATGACAATCAATGTGCTGTCCCATACGCTCAGTTCCAAATCGGCAAGCGAGTCGATGGGCATGGTGGTGACGGAGATTGATGTCCTGCCCAAGAAACAGCTTACGGAGGAAGATTTTGCAGAGATTGAAAAGGAGATAGGGCGGAATGCAAAAATAGAAAAAAAATATTACTATACGGTAAATTATTTTTCCTTTGAGGGAGAGCAGATTATGTGCCAGCCGTATAAAGACCCCAGCGTGCTCCCGCCGCTGAAGGGGCGCGCCCCTATCTATGACAATGAGATTGCGGTATCCCCAATCCTGCTGGACGAATTTGGACTTGAAATAGGAGACGAAGTTACAGTCGGCTGGGAGGGGGAAAAAGAGCAATATCTGATTTCAGGCACGTATCAGATTATGAATGACGTAGGACGCTGTTTTGTGATGTCCCAGAAGGCGGCAGAGAGGATAGGCTATGACCGTTGGCTATGGGGATGCTATTCTTTAGAGGACGATGAGGAGGCGAAGAAAATTTCTGATTCGCTTAATGAGAAGTTCGGAGATATCGTGGAAGCGAGGGCGAATCAGGGGATGATGGATGAGACTTATCAGACGGTGATTCTTTTCATGCAGATAATTATTTATGTGTTCTCGCTGTTGTTTTCACTGATTGTAGTACATATGGTCTGTGCAAAATCATTTGTCCAGGAGCGCACAGACATCGGCATTTATAAGGCAATCGGGTTTACGGCAGGGAGGCTGCGGCTTCAGTTTGCCATAAGATTCCTGACGGCGGCCCTGGTGGGCTCCTGCCTGGGCGCGGTTCTCAGCTACGCCTTTTCCGGCAGGATATTGGAAGTGCTTCTTTATGGAATCGGCATCACAAACTTTAAGACGTATTTTGGCATACTGACGTTTGTTCTGCCGATTACCGTAATTTGTACAGGTTTTTTCGTTTTCGCATTCCTGTCATCCAGGAAGGTGAAAAAGGTGGAGATTCGGGAGCTTGTGCAATATTAATTCCCGAACAAATCCGCCCTCACCAGCTGTCTGCGAATCTGCGGACCAGCAATCATGGCAAGCAGCATTTTCCCGAGGTCGCCGGGGATAAAGGGGATTACGCCCGCCATCAGCGCAGCTTTCCAGTCCATGCCCGCCTGGTAGGCAAGCCAGATGGTGCCGAAGGCGTAGGCGACGATTGTACCGGCAACCATCCCCAACAGGCAGATAACCCGCCTGGAAATAAATTTGTCGATAAGCAGGCCGGCAATCAGCGCCATAGGCAGGAATCCAATTAAATAACCGCCGGTGGGCCCTAAGAGTTTGCCGGGACCGCTGGTGAAACCGGAAAAGACCGGAACGCCGATAAAGCCAATCAGCAGATAAATCACATAGGAGACACAGCCCAATTTCGCGCCAAGTGCATATAACGAGAAATAGATGGCAAGGTTCGTCAGCGAGATAGGAACTGGTCCAATCGGCAGGGAAAACGGCGCCAGAACGCAGGTAACGGCAGTCATCACGCCGATGACAGCGAGCTGGCGGGTGGAAAATTTTGGTCGGATAGGGGTGTTGTTTGTTGGTGCAGAAGCGTTTTGCATCATAATTATTCCTTTCTTGTGGTGTAATGGGAAATCCTTTTAGACATCAGGGGTAACGTCATACCCGAGTTCTGTAAACATCTTCATATCCTCACGGATGTTATTGCCAATAGTAGTCAGCATGTCTCCGGTGATGGTCGCATTTGCGCCGGAAGTAAAGAGGCGTCTGCCGCCATCTTCAAAATAAGCCCTGCCGGCTGCCATGCGGATATAGGCGGTGGGGTTGAGATAACGGAACATGGCGACAGTGCGCACAATCTCATTTTCTGTCAGTGGCGGCAAATCTCCCATGGGAGTGCCGGGGATTGGGCGCAGCGCATTTAAGGGAATCGAGGAAATCTCCATCTCCGCAAGTGAAACTGCCATATCGATACGGTCTTCCCATGTTTCGCCCATGCCAATGATTCCGCCGGAACATACCTTAAGCCCGGCTTTTCGGGCAAGCCGGATCTTTTCTATCTTATTTTCATAAGTGTGGGTAGTGCAGATATTGGGGAAATTCCGTCTGGAAGTTTCAATGTTCTCATGGTAAGTCTCTACCCCGGCGGCTTTCAGGCGAACAAAAGCCTCGTAGCTCAAAAGGCCGTTGGAGGAACAGAGGCGGACATCGCACTCTCTGTGCAGCCGTTCAAAAATTTTTACCAGCTTGTCCAAGTCCTTGCCGGCAACGGTGCGGCCGGCGGTGACGATGGAATAGGAATGTATTCCAGCGGCTTCCTTTTCCTTGCAGTCCCTTAAGATGGAGTCTTCATCCAGCATATCATAGGTCTCGCAGCCTGTCTGGCTGGACGCGGACTGTGCGCAGAATTTGCAGTCTTCGCCGCATTTCCCAGAACGTCCGTTGATGATGGTGCACAGATGCACACGGTTCTGGCAGAACGATTTGCGTATCATGTCCGCCCCCTCGGCAAGTTCCGGAAGGCCTGCATGTTCAAATATGGACAGGTCGTCAGAACGTGTGAGGCGACGTCCGTTAATAATATCTTTGGCAAGTTTTTTCATAGTGGCTCCTTTATGTATAAAAATTTCAATCTGAGTGTATTATAAGGGAATAGTTTTGGAATGTCAACTAAAATAAAAATAAAGTTAACAATTAAGGAGGGGAGGGTCTGCATTAAGAAACTCACTGAAATTCAAAAAATAATCGAAATTGCGCATTTTTTGCTCGGAAATGGATTTGTTTTGTGTTGGCAAAGATATTATAATAAAAAACATAGGTTATATTTTTTGAAAACGGCAATCGGAGAAGCCCTTTCATGTTATTTGTCCGGCTGGGCTGAGATGTTATCAGAAATTTTATAAAGAAGGAGAGGAATCATGACAGGAACGAAAAGGCAGAGGAACAATCGAAAATGTTCTATGGTACTGTCATTTTTGCTGGCAGTGGCGATGCTGCTGGGAAGCCTGCCCTTGTCGGGATTGCATGTGCAGGCGGCAGGAGAAGAGACAGAAAGTGGGGCGGCAAAAGAACAGAATGCGGGAGATATGTCAGGATCTGATACGGCAAAGGCGCAAGAAGCAGCAGCGGTCGGTCGTTTTAAACATCCTGGACTTCTCTATACCCAGGAAGGGTTTGACAAGATGTGG
>CANOHX010000079.1 GCA_947565885.1 uncultured Lachnospiraceae bacterium | reverse complement strand
GAACGCTTTGTCGCCAAACGCTTTGGTGATGCTGCCGTTAACGCTGATTGCCTGGTCTTTCTTCTGGGATGGCGGATTTCCTCCCGATGGATTTCCTCCCGATGGATTTCCTCCCGACGGATTTCCATCTGGCGGATTCCCTCCCGATGGTTTCTGCTCCAGACTCTCCACTGCCGTCTTTAAATCAGCCAGAGCCTCGTCGACAGCCTCCTGCGTCGCCTGGTCTCCCAGATCCAACACGTTCTTTGCCGCCTCCAAAGCGGTTTCAAAAAGTTTCCAGCTAGCTTCCGTATAATCTTCTTTCTTCTTGGAAGCATGGGCGTTGTAGTAAGCGTTCAGAAGTCCCGTCTTGTCAGCCTTCTTCGCCAGGCTGCCATATGCCGCGTCAAGCTCTGCAGCCGCATCATCAATATCTTTCTGCTCTGCAGCCGGATTCACGCGCATTAACCTTGCAGAACTATAAGCTTCCTGGTAAGCCTCCCACAGCGCAGTCGGGTAATCTTCCTGTCCATACTGCGGCTCTTTGGCAAGCGCAGCCTCCAACTTCGTGCGGTTCAGCTTGGTTACCGTCTTCTGTGCCGGATAAAGCACAACATCGTCTGCATAGACGGTTGCGATTTTGCTGAAGAAAGCAATGCTGACTTTATTATAGCCCTTGGTGGTAAATGTATGCCTTACCTTATACCAACCAGGATGGTCTGCATCTTGTGCATCAGATGAAGCTGCAGCATCTCCAAGTTTAACATCACTGCTTCCAGTAACATTTTTATGATGTTTGGCTTCCATTCCCACGTTAGAAGCATCGCTGGCATTGCTGCAGTACAACCAAGCTTCCAGTACATAGTCAGTATTCGGCTCTACCGGGATATCGCCAAGTTCCGAATAAGCGGTAACGCTGGCTGCATTGGCATAGTTAATTTTCAGGCTCTGGCTGCCGCTGCGCTTCTGCTCCGTGGATGCCGTCACGGAAACGTCAGTGGGCCAATTTCCCCAGTCACCCTTTCCGCTTTCAAAACCAGACTGCGCCTCTGTCAGCACATTGTCGGCTGCCCCGCCAGCTCCGCCTTCGCCAGCTTTAACCATGTTCATCAGCGTATATTCCATGCGGTATGCCATGGCGCTTACCTGGATAGGATTGCTCTTTATCGCCGTATCGGCAGCAGTAAGCGCAGCCTCCAAATCCTGTACGCTTGCAGCTTCAAATTTCGTCTTATCAATTCCCTCTGCCAAAGTCACCATTTCCTGCAGCCATTCTTTATCCTCCGCCGGCGCCTCGAAAGTTCCTTCGCGTGCCCCCTGATATTCAAAAGCCCCGATATCAACTTTCTCTGCCGCTGCTGCCTGTGCGCCAGCCTTGTAGGGAACCGCCTTTCCCTTGTAATCCTTATTTTCTAAAGCAATCTGTGTCTCATTATTCGGAAGCTTTTCATCTGCCACCGCGTCGAAAGATTCATTAGGAACAGGCATATAAGCCTCTCCGGCATCGATACAGGGAGAAGACTTCGTCAGTTCCAGTCCTTCCGTTTTGCCAAGCGTTACCTCATTGTCAGCAAATGTTCCGTCTGCACAATCCGTTACGTCCTTAAGCCCCGGGTCAGCAGCGAATCCCGTAGAGTCCTCCTCCCAGGGATATGCTTTCTCTGCGCCGCCCCAGACACAGTTGTTCCTGTAATTTACACCCTCATGATTGACAAATTTTGTACTGTCCCCATAGAAAATATTGTTGTAAATGTCAGTTCCGCTGGTCTGTGCCGTAGCGGTCCCCGATATCCAGGAACCCTGCTCTACTGCCTGGATATCCTCATGGTCATTGTTCCAATACATGGTATTGTTATACACCTGATGCCCGATACTGCCAGACTCGCCAACCTTGAGGATACGACCGCCGTCAAATCCGCCGTCGTTGACGCTGACATTGTAGCGGACTACGGAGTTGATGGAATAATAGGGTCCCGGACAAGCCATCCAGAAACCGCCTTTATTATGATGGCTGTAATTATACTGGAATAAGATATTCTGATTGCCGTAATCGGAATCGAACGCCATGCCGTCCTGCGTGCTCTCTGTGTAAGCTGCCTCGTTGTTCTGGAACGTCGCATTGTTGCAGTCCCATGCCCAGATTGACGCATGGGCCGGATTCCTGCCATAATACCAGTCCTCGCTGGCTGCCTTTACTATCAGATTGTTCTCTGCCACGCCGCCGTCCGCGTTGATTAACACGATACCATCCCCGGCAACGTCATGTACATAATTATTCTTTACATGGACATTCGGCCAACCTACCCACGGCTTGCTTCCTGCCTGCTGGCTGCCTGCGCCGCCGACCAGCTTGCGGGCTGCCCAGCAGCTTTCCATATAGATAGCTTCATGGCAGACTTTCTCTACCTGATTGCCATAAATCTTCAGATCCTTGAAAGAAGATTCCGTTGCACCGCCGGTTACCAGAACCATAATTCCGCCGGAGCCTTTCTTATTCCCTTCCGTGCCGTTCTGCGACATATAGCCGTTGACGTCATGGACATAGTTGTTCTGGATTGTAACGCCTTGCAGTTGCCCGGCATCGTGGTTCTCCACCAGAATACCTGTCAGCATATATTTGCTTTGGTCAAATAATATCTTTCTTCCCGGGCTGTTGCTGTTGGAGTTGGTCTTGCCCAATTTCCCCTCCAAATCTGCTTTGTCGCTCTCCCAGTTGGTTACCTCCAGATTCTCAATCGTGATGTACTCAGAGTTCTGGATATGCACGGCAGCAACGTCCTCTTTCTTAAGGGTACTTCTGTTCCTGCTGTCAAGCCACTTACTTCCGTTGCCGTTGATGACTGGGTTTTTGCCCTCTCCATACTTGCCAATGACGACCGGTTTGTCCGCCGTGCCTTTGGCATTTACCACCATCAGTTTCTCCTCGTTCCAGGTGCAGCCCGCTTTCAGCAGCACTTTAGCACCTGCCCCAAGCCTCAGCCCAGAAACTTTCTGGAATGATTTCCATGCTTTGTCCTTTGATTTGCCATCATTACTGTCATTGCCGCCTACTGCGTCAATATAATATGTTCCATTGTCCCCTGTTACGGCATCGTCGCCTGACAGGAGGGCTATGCCGTCCTGCGAAGATGATTTTGCACTGTCTTTTGCCGCATCCGCTGTCAGCGGGCTTGCCGTGCCCAAACTGGTCACGGCAAGCGCTGCTGCCAGAAACAGGGAGATACCGGATTTCCATTTCTTTTTACCCATATCTGCCTCCATTATCTTATTTCCTGGCTTGCATAATGCTGTGCAAGCCTGTTTTCTGTATCAGACACACCCGAGTCCTACTTCACTTTCTTGCTGGTCAGGACTTTGCTCCATGCGCCGGTCAATTTCTTGTTCTTGCCGTTTACCTTCACCGTCTTGTATGCACGGACGCGCACATAATACTTCTTGCCTTTTTTCAGCTTCTTAAAGGTTGTGGACGTAGTCTTTGCCTTCTTGATGTTGGCTTTCTTAACCCCAGATTTAAATTTCTTATTCAGACAGCACTGTACCTCATACCCGCTTACCGTTGTATCTTTCTTCCAGGTCACTTTAAGCTGCTTCTTGCCCGGTTTCAGCTTGCTCAGTGCAGCCTTTTTCGGATTTACCGTCAGGGTCACATTTGCTGTCTGGGACTTATAATTCGCTGTCTCCGCTGCAGTCACCGTGATGGTGCAGATTCCACAGCCTTTGATTTCTATTTTACCATTCTTGCAATCTGCCACTTTCTTATCCGAACTTGTGTAGCTCAGTTTGCCATCGCCATTGGTCTTTGCACCCAAATCAAATGCTTTGTCTCCAACTGCCTTGGTGATGCTGTTCTTGACATCGATTGCCTGGTCTTTCTTCTGGACGGTCGGACCTGTCGGGCTTGTCGGGCCTGTCGGGCCTGTCGGACCTGTCGGACCTGTCGGCTGCTTTGCAGGTGTCAGCAAGTCAACGGCAGCCTGTAAATCCTTCACCGCTTCCTCTGCCTCTGCTTCAGTCAGGTCCTCTTTCTCTGCCAGAGCTTTCGCATCGTTAAGGATATCCTGGTAATACTCCCACATCGCGTCTTTCTCATAATTCTTCTCATCTGACTCCGCTATGGCAATCTTTTCAATCTGTGCCTCTAAATACTGTTTCGGGGTCTGCAGCGCATTCATGGCATCCTGCAATTCCAAAACGGCAGCAGCAATATCGTCTTTTGTTGAGAGCACATATTTCTGTACTTCTATTGCTTTCGCCAATGCTTCCTGGAATTTCTCCCAGCTGGCATCCGTGTAACTGCCTTTTTCTACTTTCTCTGCTTTCCCGATGACTTCCTGTAAAGCTGCCGTATCTTCGCTTTCCAGATTTCCCACCTTTTCATCCTGGATTACGGCAATCCAGCTTAATATCGGATCCGCACCATTTCCAGTGATACTTACCGTTACCTTGGCATTCTCCTCCAGGGTAAATGATACGTTCTTCTGCAGCTTCTTGCTTCCTGCCACCTTAAACTCCTCGGAAGAAACAAGGTTCTCGCCATTGGCAGTAACCACAATCTTCGTCTTACGGTCGCCGCTCCACCATTCATGGTAGCCGGTAGCCACGGTGTAAGTTCCTTCTTCCAAAATAAACGCATAGTCGATGGTGCTGTTCTTGGTCGCCCAGTAACCGGTTGACCACATGTCGTCGCCATCGCTCTTCACGCCAAAGTCATACGCTGGGTCGTCGCTGGCAATTCCATCCCCACCGTTCTCTCCAACATACCCGGCACGGTTCTCTACCAAATAAGGCTGGTCTGCTTCTATGTTGCGCAGCTTATCTGCCAATTCCGTACTCAGTAAATCATGGTACTGAGATTCTCCTGCTGCACAGTCAAAGAAATAGATAAGCTTCTCATTCCACAAAGTCACCTTGTGGGAAATGGCACGCTCATGCTCTTTTGCATTCTTCGTGTATTTCATCGTTCCCGATACGGTAATCTCGCCCAAGGTCTTTTCTTCCGGCAGCGACTCCGTATCCCAAACAACAGTTGCCGTTGTCTTTGCCGTATCAGAAGCAAATTTTATCTCTATCGTGCCTGGCAAGCTTGTTTTCAGTTCTTCTACAGATTTTGCTGCCGCCGGCAGTTCTGTAACTGTCTCATAAGGCTCGATGCTTTCAAAGACACTCATGTCCCAATCACTGTATTTTCTCAGTGCAATCTTACCATCACCGGTAAACTCAATGGGCAGCCATACATATCTGGAATCGCGCAGACTGCCGCCAGCTCCAGGTCCTACGGTTACTTCAGGATTATACCAGCGGTCTCCCATGTAGATATACTGGCCCTTAGCCGCATCCACTGGAATCACACAGGTGCTCTGGGTAAAGTAGGTGGTATTGGCATCCGCATCGGTACAGGGGTCTCCCATCACGGTCCAGGGACCTAACGGCGTGTCCGCCACTGCATACTGTGCTGCATTGGGTCCCCAGCCAGTACAGCCGGAAGTAATCAGGTAATATTTCTCCTTATATTTGAACATTGCCGGCGCTTCTCTGGAACTGCCGATAAAGTTGACGGAGAAGTCCACGTCCTGAACAGCGCCCTCATCATTCGTCTTAGCAATATTCGTGTAAGTGTCATTCAGTTTAGCAATATACATATTGGCATTGCCGTCTGAGGAATAGATAACATATGCCGTTCCGTCATCATCTTTAAACAAATTCATATCACGTACGTGCCCTAAATCGCCGCCCTTATCAAATCCATGGTCCAGACTGTCAACATAGTTGAGCAGATAGGAGCCTTTCATCTGGAACGGTCCGAATGGGCTGGAGGACACTGCCACGCCCGCTTTCGCTTTGGCATAATTGCCGCCGCTGCTGCCCGGAATCTGACCGTCTGCATGGAACCAAATCACATACTGCTTCGTCGTGTCATTGTAAATCATCTTCGGGCGCTCAATGACGCAGCCGGAATCCGTGGCATTGTCATCGGTCCAGATATCATTGTAAGCCGCCTTTTGCTCAGCGTCCGGCAGGCTCCCATATAAGTCTGTGAAGTACTTATCTGTCGTAAATGTTTCCCAATTAGGTACCGTGCGAAGCACACGCCCCATATCTACCCAGTTCAATAAATCCTGAGAGATGTATGCATGAATTCCCGGACATGGACGGTAATCATTGGTCTTATCCTCGCCAATCCAGTACCAGAATTCCTTCTCGTTCGCTTCTATCTGACCATTTTCATTGAAGTCATAGCCCTGTTCCCAGGTAATCCGCTGCACCTGGCCGCCGTGCGCCTGGATAACCTCTCCGTTATTGTCACGAATTGTCGCTCCATTTGCCCCGGAGAACGTTGTGTAATGATAGACTTCTTTCAGGCTCAGATACGCTTCAAACAGTGCATACATGGCATCTTCCCTTGCCGTTGCATCGGTAGAGGAACTCAACGCTTTTGCTGCTGCAAGGGCGTCATCGTATGCTTTCTTGGTAGCCTGGGAATAATTATGGTTCGTTGTCTTTCCCTCACAGTAGGTTACCCATTTCTCCAGGGTATCCGGCACTTCCGGCACGGAAATATCCTGCGGCATTTCATAGAGACTGAGTTCCGCAATGTTACAGTTTCCGGTGGCAGTCACCGCATATTTATAATAGCGGTATGCCTTTCCTATGACTTCCGCTGAATCGAACTCATTCGCATAGGCATAATTAAACTTACCGCCTTCCGGCGTCTTGGTAATCGTGTGCAGTAAATCCCAATTGTTGCCATCATTGGAACCGTAAAGCGAAGCACCCACGCATCTGCCCAAATATTGGCTGTCCTTGTCCACATACCTTGGTGCATAGCCGTATGCTGCGATTGCCTTGGCTTTGCCCTCTCCCAAGTCAATTTGCACAAAACCGCTCGAAACACCATCAAAGAACGTACTGAAATCACCGTCAACCACCTTGGCTACCGTATTTGTCGTGCTGTTATTATACGGTTCGCTTCCGCTTACCATACTCTCCGTAAGCGTGATATTCTGGCTATCTAAATCTACCTCGCTCAGGTCCAAGGTACTCATGATTTCCGTCTGCATCTTCTTCAGGTTTTCTGCTCGCTTAGTGCGCTCGTCATCTTTCTCTTTATCGAATGTCACGCCATCCACAACAAACGTGGTGATGGAGTTTGCTTTTAATTTAGCGGTAAAGGTTCTGTTTGCCGTATCCGCTACTGCGCTGACATCAGCCGACACATCTACCCAGTCCTCGCCGCCTGTCGAAGCGCCGCTGGTACGGGTAGCCTTAATCGTATTTCCCATGGTCTCAAACCTGCTAAGGTCAAACTTCCAGGTCTTCTCAGCCCCTGCCGTGTTGACTGCCACTACGACTGCTTTCTCACCAGTCGGGTCGTAAGCTACCAACGTATTGGACTCATCGCTGGTTCCCATAATCGTATAGCCCGGACGGATATACTTGGAAAACTGTCCATACGCATAATATTTCCTTGTCAGGATAAGGTTATGGCTATTATGGTCGCCGATGGCAATGCCCCACCATCCCTTGTTCTCCGGATCGTACATGATTTCACCGCTGTCATTTTTCATGTTCTTCAAATCATCAAGGGAATCCGCGTCAAATTCATTGTTGGCATCTATATTGAGGTCCACGGCATTCCACATAATCCATGCAGAACTCTTAAGGCCATTGATATCTGTGATGATTCTCTGGGCAAATCCCAGACCGGCAGCCATCTCGCCGGCATCCATACCTGCCCTGGACGCGCCGTCAATCTCGGACATCCACAAGTTCTTATTTGCCTTCTGTGCCAGTTCAGATAACTCGGCGCGTTTGGAACCGCCGTATGTATGGGTATCGATACGCTTGATAGCTTTCTTTGCCGCACTCGACAGTTTGTTATAGGAATCAATTGCCGTGTCGATGCTGGTCTCGTCTGTACCGGAAATGATAATCGCATTCAGCACATCTTTCACATTCTGATTGTCCGTTGATTCCGCTTTCTCTTGCAGCGCTTTCTGGAATGCAAGTATCATATTGGACTCGGAATCGCCCTGGTCAAAGTGGCAGCCCTCCTGTTTCTCGCTGTATGCACCCCAATAACTGGTAAACGGCTCGTTCATCGCCGTTGCGCTCGTGAAATCCACGATACCTGCCTCGGCATAATGAGCAATCACATCCGCCATGTATGCGGCAAACGCATTGTAAGAATCTTTGCGCAGGTTGTCACTGCTTCCGCTGGCTGCTCCTGAGGTACATCCGCTGACTGTCATAAAGTAAGGCGGGGAATTGGAAAATGCCTCGGCAACGAACTCCGCACCGCTTGCCGCCTTTGCTTTCTCCAATACATTTCTCTGGTTCGCATCTTTGCTCCAGTCATAATTCCAGGCATAGCCACATTCTTCGTCTGCCCTGGCATAATTTTCCTGCCACCATGTCAATGGCTTATCTTCTGTAATCTCAATCTTCGTCACGTCTTTCCAGTAACCTGGCATGTCGGAGTCGGAACGCTTGATGTGCGACCCATGGATAAATGGGTCTCCCTCTGGAATCACGCCTTCCTTGGAAGTCTCAACCACCAGCATCTTTGCAAAATCCGGCGCCCAATCGTTCTTGCCCGCCACATCAATGGTATTGGCTCCCTGATTCAAATCGACGTTACGGATAGTAGCCAGAAACAGGCTTTGGCCGTCATTGCCGCTGGTCTGTGCGACCTTGCCGGCCAGAAGTCCTGCATTGTCGACAACATATTCCTGCTGACCGTTAACTTTAATCGCCACATCCCTGGTCGTATTGGAATTATGGAACCAAAGCATCTTAACCGTATACTTTGCCGCCTTTCCTACATTCACAGTATAATGCAGATTGTCGCCGCTCCCTGCTGCCTCGCCAATTTTATTGACATATCCGACAGAGTCAAACGTACCGACTTTCTGTCCTGCTGTAAAATTAAAATCTGCATCTGAAGCGGTATAGGCTACATCTTTAAACCTGCTCTCTTTTTTTACTTTCATCTCTGATCCGGCATAGCTCAGGACACCATCCTGTTTCTCCACACCAAATTTCTGTGCTGCATCATTGGGCGTTACCACATGGTCGCCGCCGCCTACGTTGTAACGGCCGATGTTCAGGCCCAGTCCTTTCTCCTTATCGAAGAAAGCTTCTGCCGCCTTAGCCGCCATAACGTCGTCGCCGCCCAGACGGTTTGCCCACCAGCACAGGGACGTGCCCCAGCCTTCAAACTCTCCCAGACCATCGCCATTTGTGTCATTGAACGGCGACGCTTTGTCTGGAAGCACTTTCACTGTCGCATCCACTGCCGTATCCCGTGCACTGCCCGCTGCCTGTGCCTGACCTAGTCCGTCCATTGGCAATGCCGTGAAAACGAGAGCTGCTGCAAGGACAGCGCTGATACATTTTTTCAATCCTCTCATCTTCCTCTTCTCCTTTTCTTTATTTTAGTGCACGGTGATCCCTTCCACCTTGCATCTGTTATTATTTTATTGTTTTTTAGTAAATTTTTCAAGCATTTTACTAAAATAATTATTAAGAAAAACGCTTTTCAGTAAAAACATACAAAAAACCAGGGACCGATTATTGCAATCTGCCATCCCTGGTTTTGCCAGCTGAAAATAGTTGTGCTATTTTATATCCTCACGACCGATAAAATCTGACGCTCACTATAATTTCTGAATACGCTCAAGCGCCCCCAATGTATTCTCATAGCTGCCAAACGCCGTCAGCCTGAAATACCCTTCCCCGCTGGGACCGAAACCAGACCCCGGCGTTCCCACGACATTGGCATTGTTCAGCAGATAATCAAAGAATTCCCAGGACGTCATCTTATCTGGCGTTTTCAGCCAGATATACGGCGCATTGACGCCGCCAAACACCGTGTAGCCCGCAGCCTGCAAGCCTTTCTTGATGGTGGAGGCATTCTTCATATAATAAGCAACCTGTTCTTTTAACTGCGCTCTGCCCTCCGGGCTGTAGGTTGCTTCCCCAGCTCGCTGTACAATGTAAGGCGCGCCGTTAAATTTTGTTCCGTGGCGGCGCGCCCACATAGCGTTCAAGGAAACTTCCCCACATTTCAGATCCTTGGGCACCACCGTGTAGCCAAGGCGCACGCCGGTAAATCCTGCATTTTTGGAAAAGCTCTTAAGTTCAATGGCGCAGGTCCTTGCACCCTCGCACTCATAGATGGAATGCGCCACATCATCCTCTGAAATATACGCTTCATAGGCGGCATCATAGATAATCACAGCCCCTGCTTTATTGGCATAATCCACCCATCCCTGCAGCTGGGATTTGGTGATGGTCGTCCCAGTCGGGTTGTTGGGGAGGCAAAGGTAAATCATGTCCGGCGTCTCCTTTGGAAATTCCGGCACAAACTGGTTCTCCATCGTACAGGGCATATAGATGACGTCGCTCCATGTCTCAGATGCAGCATCATACACGCCCGTCCTGCCGGACATTACATTGGAATCCACATAGACCGGATAGACAGGATCGCAGACCGCAATACGGTTCTTGGGACCAAATATCTCCTGGATATTGGCGGAATCACTCTTCGCGCCGTCAGAGACAAAGACCTCGTCTGCTGAAATATCGCAGCCCCGCGCTTTATAGTCGTTCTCCACAATAGCCTCGCGCAAAAAAGCATAGCCTAAATCCGGGGCATAGCCGTGGAAGGTCTCTGCCTTGCCCATCTCATCAACCGCCTTATGCATGGCTTCAATCACCGCCGGCGCCAGCGGCTGCGTAACATCGCCGATTCCCAGACGGATAATATTTTTGTCCGGGTTCGCCTCGGTGAACGCCGCCACCTTCTTCGCTATCGTGCTAAATAAATAACTTCCTGGCAACTTCTGGTAATTCTCATTGATCTGAAACATAATATCCTCCTTTTTCTGTCACTATATATAATAATTGTGAAACTTTAAACCAAATTATATTTGTAGGGCGATGCGGGCAAATCCGCAGCAGCTTCCCTAATTTTCAATCCTGAAGAAACCGGGCATCCTACATCTCTATCTCACTATCGAACACCGTCACCGCTTTGGCAGCTCTATCTCACCGTCAAATACTGTCGCCGCTGGTCCCGTCATATACACCGAAGCCCCCTCTCCAGCCCAGGAAATCTCAAGTTCGCCGCCCAAAAGCTGGACAGTGACCTCGTGTCCGGTTTTATTATTTACGATAGCCGCCACAGCCGTAGCACAGGCGCCGGTTCCACAGGCAAGCGTCTCGCCGCTGCCGCGTTCCCACACACGCATACGCAAGGTGGAATCATCAACGACATTGACAAATTCCGTATTCACCCTCCTGGGGAAGCAGGGGTGGTTCTCAAACAAGGGTCCGATAGCTGCCAAATCCAGTTCCCGGACATCCTCCTCCAAAAAGACTACGCAGTGGGGATTTCCCATAGAGACTGCCGTCATCTGGTATGTCCTCCCCCCCACTTCAATGGGCGAATCAATCACCTGCTTTGTATCGGCTGTCACCGGAATCTGTTCTGCCACAAGGCAAGGCGCCCCCATATCCACTTTAACTTTAGAAACTTTGCCGCCCTCTAACATTAAATCAAGATATTTTATCCCCGCAAGGGTATTTACGCTGATGCTCGTTTTATCTGTCATGCCACGGTCATAGACGTATTTGCCCACACAACGGATGGCATTTCCGCACATTTCGCCCTGGGAACCATCCGCATTGTACATTGCCATCTCGAAATCGGCACATTCTGACGGCTTAATCAGAATCAGGCCATCCCCCCCAATGCCAAAATGCCTGTCGCTAATATACTTAGACAGCTCCGAGGGATTCTCTACTTTCTCCTCAAAACAATTGACATAGATATAATCATTGCCAGCCCCCTGCATTTTTGTAAATTTCATATGATACTCCTTTCTAGCAAAAAATGTGCAAAAATATCTGCTAACTATAAAATCTTCCAAATGAGCCAAATATCCGCGCATACCCGCAGAGCTCTTAGCGCGGCTGCTTGGCTCATTGCTCGCGGGAATAAAACGCTTTCCTCATCCCATCATGCTTAAAATCATCTGCGCCGTCTCCACCATACCGGTTCCGCTGTCCATGCTGCATTTCTGCATATAGCGGTGTGCTTCCTCTTCCGTCATGCTGTTGCGCGCCATCAGCGCTTCTTTCGCCTTTTGCAGCATCTGTCTCTCCTCCTCGCTGCGTGTGGGCGGTCTGTTCCTTTTCTTACGTCTGCACACAAATCCATGGGACATCAGCTCCAAGGTACTCACAAGTTCATGAACTT
>CANOHX010000078.1 GCA_947565885.1 uncultured Lachnospiraceae bacterium | reverse complement strand
GTTATTGCCAGTATTATTGTTTCTATTACTATTGTTGCTGTTATTGTTGCCGGTATTATTGTTGGTGGTATTATTGTTCCTATTATTGCTGTTGGTATTATTATTGCTGCTGTTGCCAGTGTTATTATTTCTGTTACTATTGTTATTGCCGTTCGTATTATTGTTGCTGCTGTTGCCAGTGTTATTGTTTCTGTTACCATTGTTATTGCTGGTATTATTGCTGTTGGTATTATTATTGCTATTATTGCTATTATTGCTGTTATTATTGTTGTTGCTGTTACTGTTATTATTGCCGTTCGTATTGCTATTGTTGTTTCCGTTATTATTGCTGCTTCCAGAAGGATTCACCGTGGAGATAGTCTCTTCTTCCTTGGCCTCTTCCTCCGTGGTAAGTTCAATCGTAATCTTAGCCGCAGCAGAATTGACAATCAGGTTGCGTGCCCAATCCACATATCCTTCCGCTTTGGCAGTCAGGCGGTGCGTACCATAACGCACCTGGATGGGCTGGCTGACATCTACCTGCTCTCCGTCCAGAAAGACCTCGGCATTCTCAGTCTTCAATTCAAACTCTATCTGGCAGAGTTTCGGTCCATCGCCTTTAAGCTCGTCCAAACTCACTTTGGTCTCCTGGTCCGCCTCCACTGTAATCTCGCGGCTGCCGCCGTAACCTTCATTCGCCACCGACAAGAGGTAGGTTCCCACTGGCAGCTCAATGCGCATCTGCGGCGTAATCTTCTGGGAAACCATATTGCCAATCGTAATATAACCACCCAGGAAAAGCTCTACATCTTCCAATACCACCGTGCCATGCCCAGCCGTCACCTGCAGCGTATAAATCTGCTGACCAACGCCTTTGATACATACCGTGTCATACTCGCTGAGTTCAAACAGCGGAACCTTGCTTTCCCCTTGATATGCCAGAAGATTCTCATCAAAGAAATAAACGCTGTCCCCCACCGTCAATGACTGCATTTCCTTATCCAACACAAAATTATGTAAATCGTCATAGGAAAACGCTTCTTGGGAAATCTGGACAAGGCTAAGCTTCTCTCCACGGACATCAATCGTTACCAGCTCCCCTAAGGAAAGCTGGTTAACTGTCATATCCTTGCCGTATTTGTCTTTGATATAAGTCCCCCCCGTATATGCATAAGGAACTTCCACGGCGTTTTCACAATTGCGGAGCGTCAGGGTCTTACGCTGCTCATCAATTGCAGTGACTGCAAAAAGCGTTTCCTCCCCCTGCACTTCATCCTCTTCCTCTGCCTCTTCCTCTTCCTGGGTCTGGGCGGGTTCCTGCTTTGCATACACGTCGCTCCCATCCGTCACCCGCCGTTTCTTCTCTCCGCATCCTGCCATAAGAATTACAAACAGCAGAATCAGCAGTAAATATGATATCTTTTTCTTTTGCAAATGAACTCCTCCTAATCGCGATGCCACCATAAATTTTCCTCATTCAGCAGAAAACTCCATTGAATCGCCTATCAGATGAAGAAAACTTTCCCTGGCTTCATTCTGTAAAATAAATTTCTCCAGCTTCTCCAAATTCCTGCCACAGACCCACGCCTTGCTGGTGTTAAAATAGTGGTTGGCAATTTTCCAGAACTTCTCTGGATAGGCGAGGCGGATGTAAAGCTGCGCCATCTCCTGATGGCTCAATTTCCTTATATTATTATAAGCCTTTAGCATATCCATGCCAAGCCCCATATTCCAATTATGCTTTTCTAAAATTTTCCGCATGAAATTTCCCAGGTCCGCCGTCTGCACATCATAGGAAGCCTTTTCAAAATTGAGGACGGCAATCCCCTGACGCAGGAAAAGCACGTTATGCTGGTTATAGTCCCCATGGCAAATCCCATATACGCCGCCATCTTCTTGCTGCTTCTGTTCCATTAGCCGTTTCTGCAATTGCACTACATTGACAGATTCCCGATAAAACAAATCAAAGCTGCGCAGAAATTCCATTTCAAAATCATTTTTCTTCTTCCGCGCAAAGATGTAGTTGCGGACTTTTTTCAATTCTTTGGTATGCCTCTCATTCTCCAGAAGCAGACTGTCGCCCTGGACCTGCAGGTAATCTGGAATCTCATCCGGAAACGTCCTTAAGAGGCTATGTATTTCCGCAAGATGGCGAATTGCACGCAAAATATCTTCACGGCTCTTCGTATCGCATTCCCTGCCGTCATACCAATCCCGCACCATATAAGCGGTCCCATCTATATCCCGGGCCAATGTCTTCTCCTCCTTCGTGCGCACAATACTGTCCACATGCCCCTGTCCATGCGTTTCTAAAAACTGCAACAGCCGGTAAAGAAAATCTGCCCTGCCCTCCGAACCTCTGTATTCTTTTAAAATTTTCAATCCCTCACTGGTATCGCAAAGTAAAGCTCCCCTGCCTTTAGAAGTCTGCTTTACTTCAAATGGATACTGCTCCAGAATCAGATTTTCTCGATTATACACATAAACCCCTCCACCATGATATTCACAAATCCATTTTTTGTGTCTTTCTATCATATGTGGAGAGGTTGCAATCTATTCAGGTTTTTGTTCTGTTTTGATTAGATTCCGTAAAATTTCCGGCTTGTTGTCTTCCGGGTATTCCAGGACATGCATAAGCAAACAATGAAGCATATCCCCAATCTCTTTGCCTGGCTCCATGCCAAGGGCAATCAAATCCCTGCCTGAAACGGCAAGGTCTGCAACCGACAGACATTGCCGCCTCGCCATGATTTCTTCATATATCTGCTTATAGGCACGGATTTTGCCAAGCTTTTCCTCCTGCCTGTAACTGCTCTTTGCCAACGTATCTGCCCGCATCACCTCAAACAACAGCGGATACTGCGCGGGACCCACACGGTGGATTGCCCGGCGGACTGCTTTCTCCTGTAATTCCGGCAAATCATCATGCCAGATAATGAGCGCCGTCACCCTGGCAACCGTGTCGTTGTCAAATTTCAAGCGGCGCAGGATATCCTTCGCCATCTCCGCACCTGCCCTGGCATGTCCGTGAAAATGAAAAATCCCATGCTCATCAACCCTTTTACAGAGCGGTTTTGCCACATCATGCAAAAGCACCGCCAGGCGCAATATTTTATCGCTGCGGCAGTTCATCAATGCGACAATCGTATGTTCCCCCACATTATAACAATGAAAGGGATTATTCTGCGGCGTTTCCATCATCCGGTCAAACTCCGGCAGGAACACCTGGCTCATCCCGGTCTCATAGACTGCACGCATCTCCTCCGGATGGTCAGAAAGCAGGAGCTTGACCAATTCCATCTGTATGCGCTCTGCGCTGATTCCTTCCAAATTAACGGAAAGTTCCGAAATCGCCGCCCTTGTATTTTCCTCAATCGTAAACCCTAGCTGCGCGGCAAACCGCACGGCGCGCAGCATACGCAATGCATCTTCGGTAAAACGATGGATGGGGCTGCCTACGCAGCGGATAATCCTGTGCTCAAGGTCACGGATCCCACCATATAAATCCACAAGCCCCTGGGCCTCATTGTACGCCATGGCATTGATAGTGAAATCGCGGCGTTTTAAATCTTCCTCCAGGCTGGCGGTAAAGGTGACCTCTTTCGGATGTCTGCCGTCCTCGTATTCTCCGTCAATACGGTAAGTCGTAACCTCAAATCCCTCTTTGCCCTCCATGACGGTTACCGTCCCATGCCTGATTCCGGTATCAACCGTCCTGGGAAAAAGCTCTTTGACCTGATACGGAGATGCCGACGTGGTAATATCCCAATCCCCCGGCGTACGCCCCAGCAGGGAGTCACGCACACAGCCGCCGACTGCATACGCCTCAAATCCTGCTCTGGCCAGAGTATCTATGATGAACTTCACCTTACCTGGAAGCTGAATCCTCACTGACACAGGCCTGCTACTACCTGGTTAATGACTTTGCCGTCCGCTTTGCCTTTCAATTCCGCCATCACCGCTTTCATAATCTGTCCTTTATTCTTGGTCGCAACGACCTCGGCAAATTTCTCTTTGATATATGCTTCCACTTCCTCTGCAGACATCATAGCCGGCGCATATTCTTGAATTACGTCATGGCGCAGCTGATATTCCTCCAGCAAATCCGTACGCTCCTTGGGGCAGGTATCAAGCTGCTCCTTTGCCGTCTTCAGTTCCTTTAAAATCACGCGGTCCACCAAAGCTTCCGGAATGTCCTCCCGGCAGCCTTCATCAATGGCTACCTTTTTTACTGCAGACACCAATGCAGAAATGGCGTCTTTCCTCCCTTTATCTTTCGCCTTCATAGCTGCAACCATGTCCTGCTGCAAAGTCTTAATGTCCATCTTCCATTCCTCCTGACATTCTTATGATTCTTTATATAACTATGAAATGTTCATACTATTATTGTTATCGCAGTTTCGCCTATTCACCCACGCCATACCTTATAGCACGCGCCGCACTGTGACGATATCGCGGTAAGTAGCGCTGTCATAAGCCACAATTCCATATGCCGTGCCCTTGGCGTGGACAATCTGCCCATTTCCCATATAGATGGCCACATGGCCGGAATAGCAAATCAAATCCCCTGCCCTTGCATTGGCATAGCTGACTTCCTGCCCGACCGACCGCTGGGAATACGAATAGCTGGGAATACTGATTCCAAAATGCGCATACACATAGCTGGTAAACCCGCTGCAGTCAGCTCCAGTGTTGGGATCTTTACCGCCCCATACATAAGGATTTCCTACAAAATTCAAGGCGTACTGCACAACCGCACTGCCGCTGACGCCGGTAGAATACCCCGGATTCTTGTTGCCGCCGCTGCCGGTGCTGCCGCCGCCGGAATTGCCACTATCTGAACTTCCGCCAGCGCTTCCGCCGGAATTGCCACTATCTGAACTTCCGCCGCCGGAATTTGCGTTATTCTGGCGTTCCCTTGCCTGACGTTCCTGTTCTGCACGCGCAAGGCGTTCCTGCTCCGCACGTGCCTGGCGTTCCCGCTCAATCCGCGCGTTCTCCTCAGCAATAATCTGATTCTGAGCATTGATGGTATCCTGATACTGGGCTGCCAATGCCTGTGCCGATGCCAGCATCTCGCCAAAGTTAGCCACCTCGCCCTGTTTCCTGTCAATCGTAGCACGGTAATTTGCCTCCGCTGTCTGGAATTCCGCCTGTTTCTGTTCCAGCGCTGCAATTTCCTGCTTCTGCTGTTCTGTCAGCGCTGCTACCTGCTCTTTGGTATCCTGGTATTTTGTCAGCAGATTCCTGTCATAATCATATACTTCATTGACATACTCCACACGGTTCAGCATCTCTGCAATGCTCTTTGATTCCAAGATACTGGTGAGCATAGCGCTGTCGCCTTTCTCATACATGAAACGGATGCGCAGCTTCATCGACTCGTACTGGTCTTTCTCATCTTTCTTCGCCTGTTCCAGACGCTCCTCAGTCTCTGCCAGCTCGTCCTGCTTAACGGCAAGCTCCTCCTCCAATGTGGAGAGTTCTAAGATAACGTTTACAAGTTCCGCATCCAGGGCATCAATCTCCGACTGGAGCTGTGCCTGTTCCCGCTCTATGCTGTCAATCTCGTTCTGTTTCGACCTAAGGTTATCCTCTGCTTCCTGTTTTTTATTCTCCGCATCGGACTTCTTGTCCGCCAAAGCAACTGTAAACTGTGAAATCCCCATGGTTAATACCAATAATACGGCAATCAGTCTCTTTGATTTCATAACTGTCTCCTTTCCAATGCGTTTCGGTATACAAAGCGATTAGGGAAACACTGATTAAATCAGTGTTTCCCTAAGATTATAACACCATCTGTTGGCGATAGCAACCATGGAATATTGAAAATATCATGTGCTGACGGCAACGGCCAGGAAATGCCAGAATTGCCAGGTACCGGATGCCGCAAGAAAAACAGCCCTCCGATGGCTCCTATTTTCCACCGGAAAGCTGTTTTGTCCATTTAACTAAATTTATTTTTTGACAGTTAACGCAAGCTTCGCGCTCTTCTTCCCGCACTTAACAGTGATGGTAGCCTTGCCCGCTTTCTTTGCCGTAACAACGCCAAACTTGTCTACGGATGCTACGCCGCTCTTAGAACTCTTGTAAGTCACGGCGTCCGTGGTCTTCTTCGTCATTGATTTGATTGCCACGGTATATGTCTCGCCCGCTTTCAGCGTTTTCTTCTTTGTTTTCAGCGTCAGCTTCTTATTCTTCACTGCTTTCTTAGAAACTTTGACGGTGATTGTCGCTTTCTTGCTCTTGTCGGCTTGGGATGTGACGGTAATCTTTGCCGTGCCCACGCCTTTCGCCTTGACTGCACCCTTATTTACCGTAGCCACGTTCTTCTTGGAAGTGGACCAATCTACAGCCTTATTGAAGTCGCCCGTTCCTTCCACAGCAGCTTCCAGCGTAACCTTACCGCCCTTTTTCAGGTAGACTGTCTTAACGCCGGCTTTCTGGTTTGCCGCCTGAACTGTTACCTTGGTCACCTTCGCCTGAGGGGCTGGAGCCGGCTTATCCGGTGTTGTGGTTGGTTTATCCGGTGTTGTGGTCGGTTTATCTGGAGCTGGCTTGCTGGGGTCTTTGTCGTTATCTGTCGGCGGTGTTTCCGGCTTCTCTGGCGGAAGCATAACCTCATCGTCTGCGAAAGAACCTCCGGGAACTGGAGCTGTCGGGTCTGGCTGCGGGAGTTCTGCCGGTTTCTCAATGGCAGAAGAGGCAATGGTCATAACATCTTTCTCCGAAAGCGTTCCATCATAAATCTTCATATCGTCCAACGCGCCCGTAAAATAAGCATCCCAGGCGTTGACGCCAAAATAGATTGCCGCATTTTCCTTGCCCATGATGTCAGAGGCAATAGATCCGTTCCCCCTAAGTTCTCCATTTACATATAACTTCGCCTTATTGTCATTGACTGCCAGCGTAACCAGCTGCCATTTATCTTTCTCATAGGTAAGTGTACCGGCATCATCTATAAATCCCCCATTGTTAGACCAGATGGACCTGCCAAATGTCAGGTTCAGCCAATATTCCGGGGCAAATGTGCCGGCTGCAAGGGTTGGGTCCACGTTCGTGCCGAGCACTTCCGGCTTCATCCAATAGGAGATGGAATAATTCTTACTAAGCCCAGCAGCATCGCAAAGCTTCAAACCATATTCGCCGGGCAGACGGATTGCCTTTCCGCCTTTCGCTCCATCTACATACTCAAATTCGACCTCAGCCTCCGTAGGGGTAGTTCCAGGCGCTCCCTTTTTGACAGCAACCGCACTATCAGTCTGCTCCTCAAAGTCAAAGTTCTTCCAAAGTTCCGCCGTGATATCCGATTCGCTGACTGCTTTCTTGACGATGACCGTATAAGTCACCCGCGGCCGCCTGTCCTGGGAATAGACGCAGACAGAAGCTTTCGTATAAAGCCCGGTCAGGGGGATTGTAATATCCGAAAGGTCGTCACGCATTTTCCCATCAACCGTTGCATAGCCTTTGGTATCCTGCAGTGAAAATGATAATTGTACGCTCTTGGTCTCATAAGGAACTTCACATTCAAACGTATGACCGCTCTTTGTTGGAACAGTTCCGTTTATTTTTAAATCCACAATATCATTCTTCTTATTCGGATTGTCAGGAACCGCAGAACTTTCCGGCGGCTCATTCAGATAGAAATCTGCACTCGCCCCGCAATCTGCCAGCGCTTTTACAACCAAACTCCCACTGCCATCAACACAGAGATAATAGCCTGGTTTGGCAACGCTCTCAAAAGAAACTGCTTTCTCGGAATCTTCGAGCCCTTTGACAGTGCGGAAAGTCTGCGCCTTGCCCATCGCTTCGTCAAAGGTCGTTATCTTATTCGGCTCTCCCTGTGGTTTCGTAAATCCATTCTTAATAAAACCGTCGCTGTAATTCCAGTCATGCGCCAAGGTGACATTGTTATCATCATTCACCGTCAGGTACAGGCCCGGCTTATTCTCCGACTGGATGGATACATAAGATTGATTGGACGTATCTGCCTTGCCGTCTACAATCGCCCAGCTTGCATCGAGTTTCTCCGGCTGGTAGTAAGTGCCAACTTTTACATCCATATAGGGATATGCGCTGTCCAAGCCTGAATTCACATAATTCTCATGGGACACGACACGTCCCTGATTGCTGAACAGATAATACGGCTTGTCCCCGGTAATGCCGATTGCCGTCTCTGGAATCGGCTGAATGCTTCCGTCTTCATTAAAATGCATCTCCGTGATACATGCCGTGCGGCGGAATCCGCTTCCTCCACGTACCGAGCCGTTATGGTAGACAAAATACGTCTTTCCATTGAAATCAAACACCGCCATATGGTTGGTATTGGAGGTAGCTGTCGGCGGCATCAGAATCTTATGTCCCTCAAACGTCCCATCCATCAGATCATCAATGGTGGCATACGCCATCTGTTCCCGCCAGTCATAGGCATAGAAGAAATAGTATGGACCGGTCGGTTTGCCGTCTGCGTCTTTACGCCGGTAAATCCAGGGCGCTTCCGTAAATATCCCCAGATTCTTGGTATCTTTCTCCAGGACGTCCGCCTTTGTTGAATCTGCCCCCTTTGCCTGGATGCCAAACGTAATCTTTCCATCTCCATTCACATCTTTGATAGAAATCATATCGTCGTTCAGTTCGCAGACGAACGCTTTGCTATTTCCCCAGGAGAGATAACGGTGTTCCACGCCATCCACCGTCTCCACCCATACCGTGGGGTCGATATCATTCCAGCCGCTGCTCTCCTCTGTGGTAAAGGTTCCCTTAACCAAAGGCTTCCCAAGGTCTACAAAATGAAGCAATTCCGGCTGGTTGTTCGGAATGTTCTTCGCCTCGCAATATTCTGCTTTCGCCTCCGCACTTGACCAGCCAAACGGCGTGTCGGCAACTGCCGCGCCGATGGACTGCTTTCCGTCCGAAGTAGCGTCCCAGGTACAGTTATAAAAATAATAAAACTTCTTCTTCAGTTCCGAATCAAAATGATAAGTAATCTGTCCTGCCCAGGCATCCGTCCCAGAGCTGGTCCAGGTGATGGATTTCTTATCAGCGCTCATAATCACGCCCTTATACTCCCAGTTCAGCAGGTCTTTCGAGGTATAGCACTGCCACTCAAACATGTAATACCCATCGGCAACCTTGTTCCCATTCTTGTCCACCTGCGAGAGGTCAATGGGGATATCCCGCCCAGTGTAGAGGTACACGGTATCGTCCTCCACCATTACGGAGGGGTCTCCGCCATAGAGAACCGTTCCGCCGAGGTCCGTTCCGTCAGAATCCGTAACATTCGCTGGATAACTTGAGAGAATCGGATTGGACACCTTCGTCCTCTCAAGGACCGTCTCTACCGGTTCCGCCGCTTCTGCTGGCTGGGCAGCGCTTGCCGGAGCCATCGTGTCCGTTACAGTTGTCACCATGACAACAGCGGCTAGTATTGCCGCTAAAAGCTTTTTCTTTACCATATTGTCTCCTTCCCTTCCATCAATGAATTACACATTGCCTAATATAATTATTTTATGACATGGCAAAGAAAAAAGCAACCACTTTCAAAAGTTTTATATAACCGATACAAAAGGCTTCACCGCGCAAGCAAGGCATTGACAAATACAAGATAGCAGGCAAAATCGCCGATTCTTTTGCGGCAGCCTGGATCTTGCTGTTCATCCCCAAGGATATCCCGCCAGTTAGCAGGTTTTCCCTGCATTTTTAAATATCTTGCCAATTGGTTGCACTTGATAATCACTGAATTATGGCAGGAGGTCCGGGAAGGATCTTTATCCATCTTCTCTTCCCTGCTCCACAGACGCCAATTCGCACGGAATTCTGCATATCTGGCTGCAGCCTGAATCAGATCATCGTACAGTTCCAAAGCGTCTTCATCATTTCCAATCTCTGCCGCCAGTTCCATATGCAGTTTTGACATTTCCTCCGCCGTCATGCTTTCCGGCATTTGCAGATACTCTTCATAAACATCCACCATCAGTCATCCTCCTTTTCTATCTTGTATCCCATCTTAATTATCATCTTCAATGTTTCCAACGCCGTATTCCTGTCATACTGCTTCTCTTCTTCCGGCAGCTCCATATAGGGAATAAGCTGCGGCGTCTTCTTCCTTTCCACGTCCTTTACCTCCCCATAAGTCCAGCCCTCCGCAATTCTGCCCATTGCCCACACGTCATGCACATTTTCTGCCAGCTGCTCTGTCAAGTCAAGCAGCTCTGCCGGAAGCGTGACGCTGCTTGTATCAATTGGTTTTGGTTCGTACATGCCCACCCTCCTATTCATGCCTAGTGTACGATACTTTATCTGAAAATGAATGGCACAATAGATAAATGTCCTCTCAATCCTCTGCCACATAAGTCCCATTTACTATTTTCAGCAGCGTCTCGTCGATATGCTCAATTTCTTCCCGCTTTCGCACCGTAATAATATTCAGCCTTTTCCCGCGCTCCTCCTGGTTTTTGTTCAGTTTTGCCGTCTCATGGTAACTCTTTTCCTGGGTCTCCTGCAGCATCACCATAATCACATTGATGCCGAACTGCTCCGCCAGCACTTTCAATTTATAGTAATAATCCTGTTCCATCATCTTCACAGCCTTGCATTCTACAAAAACCGTCTGGAACCCTTTGGTAAGAATGCAGTCAAACTCATTCTTATTCTCCGGATTATCCTCCCATTCAATCTCAAAACCGCTCATGACATCGTCAAACAGCCCGGATTCCCTGACTTTATGGTACAGATATACTTCGAGCATCCTCCCCCCTTTGGTCAGGAGTTCCTTTATCTGCCTTGTGGCATATGTGAAGCTAAGGCTTATGTTATTGCCGTTCCTTTCCCCAACTTCCAAGTTGATGACATATCCAAGATTCTGGAAAAACCTCAATAAATCCCTGCATTTGCCACTGTAGTCTTCAATAGCAACGCCAGAAACCTGCAGATTGTCAAAGACAACCTTTACGGCATGTTCCTTGGCATTCAGAAACACATCTATGGAGTCCGGATCCATCAGGGCGTAGATGTTCGCAAACAGCCTGTCATATTCTTTACGGCAGCCGCACCTGTCCACGATAACAATTTTACAGGAATCCGTTGTATAACGGTTTACCCTGCTCTGCGCTTCCACAAACTTATTTTCTTTCAGGAATCCGATTACTTTAGCAGCGCTTCTTTGGCAGGAAAACGGAAGGATATACTGATATTCCTGCTCTTTTAGGCTGTTATCTTTGCGCTTAAAGGATGCGATAATATCATATTTCTCTGCATAATCCCCCAGGTATCTGCAGAGCGCTTTCCAGGTTCCCGGATTCTTACTATACTCCTCCCACAATTCCCGGTACTCGGCAAAAAACTCCGGCTGTCTGCTGATCCTGCTGCCGGAACGCCGCAGGGACACCATATCCGCTACAGTAAGGTATGGGGATTTGCTGATATAGCCAAGCAAATCGCACTGGGACAGGGAACGGAACTTCATGGCGGCAAAATCAAACCGGAAGTTGGGAAATCTCCGGTAAATTCCTGCTCCTTCCATAAGGGCCGAGAGCGCGGTCTTATTGCGCTCCAGCACAAATGCCTTTCTCCGCTTCTTCCTTGCTGCCAGGTATTCTTCCAGCATTGCAGGCATTTCTTCTTCTGTCGGCGCGGTTATATATTTTATCTGTTTTATCCTCTTTCTGTACTGCCCTTCTATGCTCCCCAGGGCTTGCTGCGCACAGGGTAACAGCCCATCTGCAAGCGCAATCACAAATTCCACATTCGCCCGCACATGTTTGCGGTCCAGATAAGCCATGACATAAGGTATCGTCTCCTTTATCCCCAGCACATCGCTTTCTTCTTCCACCGCGCAAAGATACAGGATACGTGCAGGATTGCTGATTGTGGCGGACTCTACATTTTGGAATATCTTCGAGTTATCGCTGCTTGACACAAAGGGGACTGCAAGATACAGGGAATCTGTATACGTCAGCACAAAAGGAATATTCTCCACTAACGCCACGTCATCCAGTTTATAATCCCGGTATTCCATACTGGCCAGCACCGGATAAAATCTTGTTTCCAACGCCTTAATCTGCTCTTTTATGGATTTCCTGTCCATATCCGCCATGTTTTCTGCTGCCCGCAGCAAATTATTTTTCAGTCCCTTATAAAGCCAGACTTTTCTGCTTCCCCCGTTCCAGATATCTTTGAGGCATACAAACCACTCCTGAAAAGCGGTCAGCGCCGCCTGGTCCTTTTCCGCCAAATCCCGGATAACGGCAAAATTCCTGCTGTTG
>CANOHX010000077.1 GCA_947565885.1 uncultured Lachnospiraceae bacterium | reverse complement strand
CTCATAAGTCTGTCTCCTTTTCCTCAGGCTGCTTCGCATAGCATTTTTTTTACTGTTATCATTTTACCATTATTTATCCCTCAGGGCAACTATATTTTCAATTCTTCCCCTCATCGGCACAGCCGCTGACCCTGCCGTCCAGTTCAAACCAGAACGTCACGCCGTCTTCCTCATTGCGTACGCCGCATTTCTGATGAAAGGAATCCATAATTGCCTTTACAATCGACAGGCCGATTCCATTCCCGCCATATTCCCTGGTTCTTGCCTTATCGACCTTATAAAATTTGTCCCAGATATGGGAAATTTCTTTCTCCGGTATCGGATTTCCGGTATTGAATACCTCCACCCTCACCTTGCCATCTTCCTGAATGACTGAGACATCGATTCTCTTTTCCCCTGCAGCATAATGTATGGCGTTGCTGATATAATTTGTCAGCACCTGCTCCGTCTTGAACTCATCCGCCCACACATATTCCGTTTCCTGGGCATGGATATTCAGGCTGATACCGCTCTGTTCTCGCAGGATTGCCGTAGCATTTACCACTCCCTGGATTACCTCCAGCAAGTCAAAGCGTTCAAACACCACCTGTTCGCTGCCCGATTCGAGCTGGTTCAGCGTCAGCAGGTTTTTCACCATTGTATTCATCTTATCTGCCTCATCCATAATGACTTCACAATAAAATTCACGGCTTGCTGCATCGTCGTTGATACATTCCGACAGCCCTTCCGCATAGCCCTGGATCAGCGCAATCGGCGTCTTCAGTTCATGGGAGACATTGGAAATAAATTCTTTGCGCATCTCGTCAATTTCCGTTTTCCGTTCAATATCTATCTGTAGTTCGTTGTTGGCGCTTTTGAGTTCAGAAATCGTCTTTTCCAATGTTTCTGAGAGCTGATTCATATGGTCGCCCAGCAAATTGATTTCATTTTCCCCTTTGCCCTGGAATTTGGCATCAAAATCCAGGTTTGTCATGCGCTTGGAGATATCGGCAAGCTGCAGAATCGGATTCGTAATCTTCCTTGTCACGATATAAATAATCACAGCGCACAAGACCACCATTATCACGCCCACGTAAGCGAGAAATTGGTTCGCAATATCCACGCTCTCCTTGATGCTCTCCACAGCGGTACGCATGAGGATCATATTTCCATTCTGCAGATTCCCCAAAAGTACAAGGTAATCCGTCTTCAGCCTGCTGTCCTTGGTTTTCTCCACCATATACTCATCTGTGTTTTTCAAAACCTGCGCCTTCCCATCATTACTATGGAAAATTAAGCTTAAAAACTGGAACAGCAAATGCTCATCATTCCCTACGTTGGACTGCATAATCGTACTGTCAGAACTGATAATCATATAAGAAATATCGCTGTTGCTGCATTTTGTCTCCAATTTAATCAAAAATTCGTCCTCATCCGTCCGCCCACTCCCACTTTCTTTGTATACCATATCGAAAGTGTCCAGCAATGATTTCTGTTTGTGTTCAATATAGTAGGACTCCAAAAGCGTCGTATTAATAAACCAGCATAGCAGCACGGTCCCTGCCACTATGCTTATCATAATCGCTGTAATCTTTCTTGTTATGGAATGCCTCATGCCTCTACCTCAAATTTATAGCCCATCCCCCAGATAGTCTTGATGTATTCCCCTTTCTCACCCATCTTGCTGCGCAGCTTCTTCACATGGGTGTCTATTGTCCTGGCGTCTCCAAAATAATCATAATTCCAGACATGATTCAATATTTTCTCCCTGGAAAGGGCAATTCCTTTATTTTCTATAAAATACGTGAGCAGTTCAAACTCTTTGAAACTAAGTTCCAGTTCCTTTCCGTCCACCCTCACCTGATGTCCCAGCCTGTCCACGGTAATCCCGCCAATTTCCATCATCTCTTCTTCATTTTTGCCCAAACGCCGCAGGATTGCCTGCACCCTTGCCACCAGAATCTTCGGGCTGAAAGGCTTGGAAATATATTCATCGGCGCCTATGTCAAATCCCTGAAGTTCATCGCTTTCTTCCCCCTTGGCTGTCAGCATGATAATGGGGACCTTGGAATTCTCGCGGATTTCCCGGCAGACATCCCAGCCATTAATCTTCGGCATCATCACATCCAGGATAATCAATGCGATATCTTTCTGCTCATAAAATTTATTGAGGGCATCCTCGCCGTCCTCCGCCTCGATAACCTCAAACTCCTGCTTCACCAGAAAGTCCCTTACCAGCTTGCGCATCCTGCTCTCATCATCTACTACCAGTATTTTCAGTTTTTCCATGTTCCCACACCTTTCGTTCCGCCCATAAGAGCGTGCAGATTTCTTTTATTTTATAGGAAGACGCTTTCATGCTTTAGTGTAACAAGGTCCTTTCTATAAGATAAAAACAACATAAACCTGCCTTTTCCAAAACCATAGCACAAATTTATGTTGTTTTTGTGAAAATATCCTGCAATTATTATGGCGTCTGCCCAAGCTCTTTTTCTTTCAAAAGCTGTTCACGATTCTCCAAATCAGCCTCCCAATCCTGATACTTTTGGATAATTTTGCTTTCATAATTGATAATGTTCGGATGCTGGTCTGTCAATGTGACCGCCCCCACGCCAACCGTCACAAGTGCCATAAAAAGTGCAAACAATAAGCTGAAACGCAGATGCTTTCTGCTTTCTTTTGCCCTCTCCTCCGCACGTCTCCTGCGGTATTCTGCAAGCCGCTCCTGCTGCCTGGACTCTTCTAACTTCTCCACATACCATTCCAATGTTTCCTGCTGCCTGGCTGCTGCCTGCGGCGTCAATGGCCGCGCTTCCCCTGACTGACCGTTTGGCTGCTGCCTGGCTGCTGCCTGCTGTGCCGCCTTCTGCGTACCTTGATTGGCTGCTGGCTTCTGCTCGCCTTGAGCGGCTGCCGGCTTCTGTATGTCTTGATTGGCTGCTGGCCGCGCTGCTGAAGATACGCTTTTTTCTGGAAGTGGGATTGCTTCTATCCCTTCTCCTTCTAACTCCGGCTCTGCCAGAAGATAATTCTGGAGTTCTTTCAGATAAGCCAGACCCACCGGCGTCTCAAATACCTGCTCCGCCAACAGCTTGCGGTACATTTGCAGGACCATCCGCGGATTTTCCATATCAAGCCTGTTTTTTACATATTGTACGCTGCTTTCCTCCTGATGCGCCTTCTGGGCCTCTTTCTCATTCATGAACACAAATCCGTCCACAACCATCTCATACCTGTTCATCTCATTCTCCTGCCAAGCTTATGTATCCTCCGGCTATGGATATCCCTATCTGTTCAGAAGCTGCATGATCTGTTCCATATCTGCGATAAGCTCCCTGGAATAATCCCGCGCTTCCTGGCATATCTGTTCTGCCTTACCATATTCTTCATCAAACAATGCCTGGATGGCCTCCTTGCCAAAACCATGGAACCTGCTGTGTTTCTCTCCAAGTGCCTCCCAAATTTGGCGGGCTTCCGGCATATCCGGCGTCATCGCATAATAGAAATGCCCAAACCCGCATTTGGAAGCATCGAGCTGAAGCGGAACAATTACACGCTCATTCACCATCTTCTCTAAATTGCTAATCCACGCCTTATGTGCCGTTACCGCATTCTTCACATAGGCTGAAAATTCCTGATTCCTAAGCTGGAAGAATGGATCCTTCGACATTGCCCCCATCTGTTTTAACGCCTCATCCAATGTCCGTTCAATCTCCACGACCGGTTTCGCTGCCTGTGTCAGCTCATTGCCAATCTCATGCATGAAATCCGTGCTGCTTCGAAGCTGGTTTTCCATCTCAGACATTGTGCTGCTCAGTTCTTCACTGACCGCTGCCAGAGATGTGACCGCTTCATTGACTTCTGAGACATGGCGCTGATTCTCGTCATTTATCTCCCAGGCATTTTTAATCCTGTCCGTCATGCTGTCCAGAGCTTCTATCGTATTCGTAGTGCTCCCCGAACTCTTCTGGGAAGCTTCGCGGATTCCTTCTACAAACTGCCCCATATTACCAGTCATCCTCTGCGTCTCTTCCGCCAGTGAACGTATCTCATCTGCAACTACGGCAAATCCTCTGCCAGCTTCACCTGCCCTTGCCGCCTCAATTGCAGCATTCAATGCCAGCAGGTTGGTCTGCCGCGAAATGGATTCAATCTCCCCAATTACATCGTTCATACGGTTGATAACTTCAAACAATTCCTCCATGTCCGTTCTCATCTCTGTAGATACGTCAATTGCCCGGGTAGAGAGTTCCCTGATTGCCGTCAGTTCTTCCTGCCCGGTCTCTATCTTGCGAAATACTTCATCCGTATCACCGGAAATTTTGATAATTGTATTCGTTAGTTCCTCCAGGGAATTCTTACCATCGGCCGAATCCAGGCCATTTGTGCCAAAAATTACCTCTGTGGCTTTTGCCACATTGCGGGATATTTCAAGAATCTTATCTGTCTCATGCTGCAATGTAAGATCAAGGGAACTAATCTGCATAACTGCCTTAATGTTTTTCTCGAGAATTTCTGCAAACTGCTTCCTGCCATCCAACAACCGCTGATACATACTGTTTAATTCCGGGTTTCCTGAATAATTGCACTCCCTCAATTCCGCCACTGACTTCACCAGTTTATTTTTCGTCATCCCAATTCCCATCCTCAACATCCTCATTTCTTTTGGTATACTGTAACTCCGTATATATTATGTTTCCCATTATACCAAATATCTCTGATTTTTCAAGCCACCGTCTAAAAATCCTTGACAAAAGAATCAGAAATTGCTAAAATAAAGTACCGCTGAGCAGCAGCGTTCAAACCAGGGGTTGTACTGGTTTCGACGGGGGTTGTGCAGCTATGGAAGCCATTGGCGGCTCCTGACCGCCCAACAACGGGAACAATAAATATAAACGCTGAAGACAATTTAGCATACGCTGCCTAGTTGCAGCAGTCGGCCTTAGACCACCCACAGTTTAAGATACCGGCTTCGACTATGTGGGAAACGACATACGCAAAGCTTTGCGCATATGGGCGTATCATGAAGCTACTGAAACCAGCAGCCTGTCATTAGGCGGTTGGCAGAGGGAATGTCAAAATAATGACTGTAATGGGAGATGCCATAGTGAATTGACTTTCGGACAGGGGTTCGATTCCCCTCAGCTCCATTAGAAGATAAAAACAGAGGCTTACCGCTTTATGCGGCAGCCTCTGTTTTTATCTTCTAAGGCAAAAATATGCGCATCCATGCAATCGGTAAAATTGTCAATATAGGTTCTTCACCTTGAATTCCCGCTCCGACTCCCTGCGCATGTCTTTCTTAGCGATGTCCTGGCGTTTGTCGTAGAGCTTCTTGCCCCGGGCAAGCGCAACCTCAACTTTCACCAGGCTTCCCTTGAAATAGACCTGCAGGGGGACAATCGTATATCCCTTAGTCGTCATTTTTCCATCAATCTTATTGATTTCATATTTATGCAGCAGCAATTTCCTGGGGCGCAGCGGATCCTTATTGAAAATATTCCCTTTCTCATATGGGCTGATATGCATGCCATAGACAATGACCTCACCATTTTCAATACGGATGAACGATTCCTTGATGGAACATTTTCCCATGCGCAAAGATTTGACCTCCGTTCCTGCAAGGCTGATTCCAGCCTCGAATTTATCCTCAATAAAATAATCATGAAATGCTTTTTTATTATTGGCAATGAGTTTTACGCTCTCTTTCCCCATCTCTGTTCCTCTCTAACCTTTTATTCCTGCAGACAATGGACCAACGCTGCAAATCCCTATTCCTGCAGACAATGGACTAACGCTGCAAATCCCTATTCCTGGTCCCGATACCTGCCAATATCTTCCGGCAGAACATCCAGCCCAAATTCTTCTGCAGCTTCCGGCAGCACAAAATCAATCGTCCTCATAAATTTATCGGCAGCTGCCGCCACGACCTGAATCGTCTGCCCAAGCTTATAGACCTTGCCGGTCCGCTCCCCGGTCAGTTCATACGTTTCTTCGTTATAATGGTAATAATCGTCAATCAGGTTGTTAATGTGAATCATCCCCTCAACCGTATTGGGAAGCTCCACATACATGCCCCATGCCGTCACGCTGGAAATAACGCCTTCAAACAATTCCCCGATATGCTCTGACATATATTCCACCTTTTTCAGCTTATCGGTCTCCCGCTCCGCCTCCTCCGCGCGGCGTTCCCTCGCGCTGGACTGCGTTGCCACTTCCGGCAGGATACTCTCGTAATGTTCCATCCGCTTGTCATTCATCCTCCCCCGCAGCGTCTCCTTGATGATACGGTGAATCTGCAGGTCAGGATAACGGCGGATTGGCGAGGTAAAATGGCAGTAATACTGGGTGGCAAGACCAAAATGCCCGGTACACTGCACCGTATATTTTGCCTGTTTCATGGAACGCAGCGTCAGGCGGCTGAGCAGCGGTTCCTCCGGCGTATCCTCAATCTTCTCCAGAAATTTCTGCAGTTCTTTCGGATGAATCTCTTCCTGCCCAATCCTGATGGAATAGCCGAAATTATTGATAAACGTACCGAGCTTGCGTATTTTCTCAGTATCCGGCGTATCATGCGTCCGGTACACAAAGGGAATCTCCTGCCAGAAAAAATCCTGCGCCACGGTCTCATTGGCAATCAGCATGAAATCCTCAATAATGCGCGTTGCCACATTCCGCTCATATGGCTTAATCTCCAGCGGCCTGCCCTGCGCATCGAGAATAATTTTCGTTTCCGGGAAATCAAAATCTATGGAACCGCGTTTCCTCCGTTTCTCACGCAGGATTGCTGCCAGTTCCTCCATCAGTTCAAACATGGGAACCAGCTCCTTATATTCCTCGCGCTCTTTTTCATCTTTATCTTTGAGAATCTTGCGCACGCTGGTATAACTCATTCTGCGGTCCACCTGCACCACGGTTTCCGCAATCTCATGCTCTATGACATTTCCTTTCTTGTCAATCAGCATGATACAGCTCAACGCCAGCCTGTCCTCCCCGGCATTGAGGGAACAGATGCCGTTGGACAAAGTATGCGGCAGCATAGGGATAACCCGGTCCACCAAATACACGCTGGTGCCGCGCTCTAACGCTTCCACATCCAATGCGCTGTGCTCCTGAACGTAATTTGTTACATCCGCGATATGCACGCCCAGACGGTAATTTTCCCCTTCTCTGGTCAGCGTGATGGCATCGTCCAAATCCTTGGCATCTTCACCGTCTATCGTTACCATCTGCCAGCTGCGCACGTCCTTTCTGCCTGCCATGTCAGCGCCGCTCACCGGCTTGCCCACATTTTCCGCCTGTTTCAATACTTTGGGCGGGAATTCTGTCGGCAAATCATATCCTTTGACAATAGACATGATATCCGTTCCCGGGTCGTTGATATGCCCGATTATTTCTATGATTTTCCCTTCCGGCTTCTTGCGCTCATTGCCGTAATCGGTAATTTCCACCACTACTTTATGCCCATCTACCGCTCCTTTAGAATGTTCTGCCGGGATAAAAATATCTTGTCCCAATTTGAAATTATCCGGGATGACAAAACCGAAGTTCTTGTTTTTCTGGTAAGTGCCTACTACCTGGGCAGTGCCCCTCTGCAGGACCTTTACCACGGTGCCCTCCTTGCGCCTGCCCGCGGACGCCTTGCCTGTCTGCAAAGTAACCTGTACCTTATCTCCATGCATAGCTCCATTGACAAACGCCTCCGGTATAAAAATATCCTGCGGTTCTCCTTCGACCGTCACAAAGCCAAACCCCCTGGCATTTCCGGTAAAAACACCCACGAGGTACTTTCCTTCTGACTTGAAATACTTGCCGCGTTTGGAAAGTTCAATCTTCCCTTCTGCCAAAAGCTCCTGCAGCACTTCCTCCAACTCCGGGCGTTCTTCACGCGGCACGTCCAGGAGCACGGCAAGTTCCTTTAGCTTCATGGGCACATAGATATCGCTGCACATGAACTCATAAATCATCTTTTTCCTGTCTTCCAATAATTGTTTCTCCATAAAAATTCTCCTACAAATCCAAAAGAGACCGCCGGTACTCGACAGTCTCTTGATTGCTAAAAGCTTCCAATATTCAACGCAGCCGAAATTGCCAGGAACAATACGACCATTATCCTGGTAGCCATCACAAGCCTTCCCTCCATGGAACGTCCCTTGTTCTTGCCCCAGTATGTATCCGCCGCACCGCTGATAGCGCCAAGCCCTGCTGACTTTCCTTCCTGCATCAAAACGATTACTGTCAACGCAATACTGATTAAAATTAGCACTACAATTAATACTGTCTTTAATACTTCCACCTTACTCTTACCTCCTGCTTTAATTCCCGCGAGCAATGAGGAAAATAGCCATGTTTACATGGATATTTGACGAATGCCGCGAGGGTCAAATACCCCGCCCCTTGAGACGGTCTTGCTAAAAATTATCCAGGCATACCCCATCAGCTTGCTGCGGGGTATTTGAATCCTGCCCATAACTTTATTTAGTGTATCACAGCCTGGCATATTTTTCAAGGGCTTTTTGCAACAGTTCAGCCACCCGGCTGAACTGCCACAAACTCCTAAGGAAACACTTCTAAAATTTATTGAATGGATTCTTGTACTCCGCCACAATGCCAAGCTGTTCCTCAATTCTCAGAAGCTGGTTATATTTGGCGGTACGCTCCGCACGGCAGGGCGCTCCGGTCTTAATCTGACCGGCATTGACTGCCACGGCAAGATCTGCAATAAAGGTATCCTCCGTCTCACCGGAACGATGGGAAATCACTGCGCGGTACGCATTTCCCTGTGCAGTCTCAATGGCTTCCATCGCCTCCGTCAGCGTGCCAATCTGATTTACTTTTACTAAAATGGCATTTGCCGTCTGCAGTTTGATACCGGCATCCAAGCGCTTGGTATTGGTAACAAACAAATCGTCTCCGACTAACTGGATGCGTTCTCCTAACCGCTGTGTCATCGCCTGCCAGCCGTCCCAGTCTTCCTCGTCCAATCCGTCTTCAATGGAAATAATCGGGAATCTTTGTATCAATTCCTCATAATACTCAATCATTTCTTCGGTATTGCGGGCAACTTTCTCTCCCTTAACCTTAGATTCTCCAGGGAAATGGTACATTCCTGTCTTCTCATCATATAACTCGCTTGCCGCTGCATCCAGGGCAATCTTAAAATCTTCTCCCGGCAGATAGCCCGCTGCCTTTACCGCTTCCATTATCAACTCCAGCACAGCCACGGCATCCTGCAAATCCGGGGCAAAGCCGCCCTCATCGCCCACCGCTGTGGAAAGCCCATCCTTTTCACAGATTTTCTTCAGGTTATGGTAGACCTCTGCACACATGCGCAATGCTTCCCGGAAGCTCTCCGCTCCCACCGGCATAATCATGAATTCCTGGAAATCCACGGTATTGTCCGCATGGCGGCCGCCGTTCAGGATATTCATCATCGGTACCGGCATCCTCTTGGCGTTCGTGCCGCCCAGATATTGGTACAGGGGAAGTTCCATTGCTTTTGCTGCCGCCCGCGCTGTCGCCAAAGAAACACTGAGCATGGCGTTTGCTCCCAGGTTTATTTTATCATCAGTCCCATCCTCGGCAATCAGACAGCGGTCAATCTCCACCTGGTTCAAAGCGTTTTTGCCAATCAGCACCTTGGCAATCTTATCATTCACATGTTTGACCGCATTCTGGACGCCTAAGCCGAAATACCTTGGCTCTCCATCTCTCAGCTCCACAGCCTCAAACTGTCCGGTAGAAGCTCCGGAAGGAACTGCGGCGCGTCCTGTGGTCTTCTTCCCAGTGCTGGTTGTCTGCACCGTTACATCCGCTTCCACGGTAGGATTTCCTCTGGAATCCAAAATCTCCCTTGCATGGATATCCGTAATCTTCAAACACAAACTCATAACAATCTCCTTTCAAGAAGTGCGATTTTATTATCAGTATTTGCATTAATTGGATGTTTATACAAGGGAGTTGTTCAATTCTGAAATCTCTTCCTATACATTTATCTCGGCAGTCATGCCCAGGATATCCTGATTCTTCTCCAATACCGGCTTGACAACCTGTGCCAGGAATTTATCGACCTGGATGGGCGCACGTCCCACATATTTCGAGGGGTCCATGGATTTCTGCAGTTCTTCCAGCGTCAGGTTAAAGCTGGGGTCTGCTGCAATCAGTTCCAGCAGGTTGTTATCTTTCCCTTCGACTTTGACATTCTTGCCCGCTTCCATAGAAAGCTGGCGGATTTTTTCATGCATTTCCTGGCGGTTGCCGCCATTCTTCACGGCATCCATCATAATATTCTCCGTTGCCATAAATGGCAGCTCTGCCATCATATGTTTGCGGATGACCTTGTCATAGACAACCAATCCGTCCACTACATTCAGGCACAAATCAAGAATGCCGTCCACTGCCAGAAATCCTTCTGGAATGGAGAGGCGTTTGTTGGCGGAATCATCGAGCGTCCGCTCAAACCACTGGGTGGCTGAAGTAATTGCCGGATTGAACGCATCCACCATCACATAGCGCGCCAGAGAAGCGATGCGCTCACTGCGCATGGGGTTGCGCTTATATGCCATTGCCGAGGAACCTATCTGATTCTTCTCAAACGGCTCTTCCACTTCCTTCAAATGCTGCAGCAAGCGGATATCATTTGACATTTTATGGGCGCTTGCCGCAATGCCGGCAAGGACATTCACGACCCTGGTATCAACCTTTCTGGAATAAGTCTGCCCGGACACCGCATAACATTCGTCAAATCCCATCTTGGAAGCGATCATAGGGTCAATCTTGTCAATCGTCTCCTGGTCTCCCGCAAATAACTCCTGAAAGCTCGCCTGCGTGCCCGTAGTCCCCTTCGAGCCTAAAAGCTTAAGGCTGCCCTTCACATATTCCAAATCTTCAAGGTCCATGAGGAATTCCTGCAGCCAGAGGGTGGCTCGTTTCCCCACAGTGGTCGGCTGTGCCGGCTGGAAATGCGTAAATGCCAATGTCGGCAGGTCCTTATAGGCATCGGCAAATTTCGCCAGTTCCGCAATCACATTTACCAGTTTCCTGCGCACGAGCTTAAGCGCCTCATTCATGACGATGATATCCGTATTATCGCCCACATAACAGGACGTTGCCCCCAAATGGATGATTCCCGCTGCCTTAGGGCACTGCTGCCCATAAGCATATACATGGCTCATCACATCATGGCGCACTAACTTCTCCCGCTCTTTTGCCACATCATAGTTTATATCATTCACATGGCTTCTCAATTCATCAATCTGCTCCTGCGTAATGACTGGCTTGCCATTCTCACTCAAGCCAAGTTCCATCTCTGTCTCGGCAAGGGCAATCCATAACTTCCTCCAGGTACGGAATTTCATGTCCGGCGAGAAAATAAACTGCATTTCCTTGCTTGCGTAACGCTCAGACAATGGGCTATTATATCTATCTGTTGACATCATATGTCTCCTTTCTTTTCGCTATCCGTTGCTCTCTGGCTGCTCACAGTCCATTTATCTTTCATAGTCTCCCCTGATATCCTCTGCGGGCGGCTCCAGGGGATATGCACCAGTGAAACATCCTTTGCAGATGGACAGCCCCTCCGCCATCTCATCCAGGCGTTCGACATTCAGATAGCCCAGGCTGTCCGCTCCAATCACTTTGCAGATGTCATCTACTGTCCGATTATAGGCAATCAGCTGTTCCCTTTCCGGAATATCCGTGCCAAAATAACAGGGCCACAGAAACGGTGGTGAGGAAATCCTTACATGTACCTCTGTAGCGCCCGCCTCCCGCAGCATATGTACAATGCGGTCAGAAGTAGTTCCCCGCACAATCGAATCGTCAATCATAATCACGCGCTTTCCGCGTACAGATTCCTGCAGCACGTTCAGCTTGACCTTCACGCTGGACTCACGGCTGCTCTGTTTGGGTTTGATGAAAGTCCGTCCTACATAGCCGTTTTTCACAAATGCCGTCCCATAAGGAATCCCGGATTCCATGGAATATCCCAAAGCTGCCGCATTCCCTGACTCCGGCACTCCCACCACCAAATCTGCCTCCACCGGCGAATCCATGGCAAGGAAACGCCCAGCTTTCATCCGCGCTGCATAGACGCTGACGCCATCAATATGGCTGTCGGGCCTTGCAAAATAAATATATTCAAAGATGCATCTTGCCTCTTGTCCCTTGGGCAGACAGAGGCTTGTATCGGAAGCAATGCCCTCCGGCGTAATGGTTACAGCCTCCCCAGGAAGCACATCCCGCAGAGTATGTGCGGGATGTGCTTCCTGGGGAGGTTGTA
>CANOHX010000076.1 GCA_947565885.1 uncultured Lachnospiraceae bacterium | reverse complement strand
TATTTTCAGTTAGAAAGGAGAGATTATGAGAGATTCAAACTGTATTTTCTGCAAAATATCCGGGGGTGAGATTCCCTCCAAGACGATTTATGAAGATGAGGAATTCCGTGTCATCCTTGACATCAGCCCTGCGACAAAGGGGCATGCTTTGATTCTGCCCAAGGAACATTATGCTAATATCTATGAAATGCCGGAAGAGACAGCCGGACATGCAATGATTCTTGCCAAGAAGCTGGCAAAGCACATGACAGAAGCATTGCAGTGCGATGGCCTGAATATTATGCAGAACAATGGAGAAGCGGCAGGGCAGACAGTTTTCCATTACCATATGCATCTGATTCCACGCTATGAGCAGGATGGAAATGCGGACAAGCTTTGCTGGAATCATTTGGAATTGTCCCAGGAAGAACTCGAAGAGATTCACCAGAAATTAAGCCTGTGATTTCTTCGCTGCCTGTTCAATAAGCTGTGCTACGGTCTCCACAGAATTAAGCTGTTCGCTCCCTGCCATAGCGTTAACATACTGGCTGCGGTTATCGAATAAGTTGTGGATTGCATTTGAAAGGACAGTGCTGTCTAACTGTTCTTCTTCAATGACGATACTGTAGCCCTGGCGTTCAAAAGAGCGCGCATTTAAAATCTGGTCGCCGCGGCTGGCGTTTGCAGAAAGCGGAATTAGGATATTGGGTTTGCGCAGCGCCAGAAGTTCACAGATGGCGTTGGCCCCAGCGCGGGAAATTACGATATCTGCGGCGGCAAAGAGATCGCTTAATTCCTGGTTGGCATACTCAAACTGTGCATAGCCGGCAGTGTCATTCAGCGATTCCTCCAGGTTGCCTTTTCCGCACAGATGGAGTACTTGGTATTTTTCCAACAGCTCTGGCAGAATCCCACGGATAATCTCATTGATAAACTGGGAACCGCTGCTGCCGCCGATAATCAGAATAACAGGTTTATCAGGCTTGAATTGACAGTAGGTAAGCCCATGCAGACGGTTTCCCGAGAGAAGTTCTTTGCGGATGGGGGAACCGGTAAGGACTGCTTTTTCTGCGGGAAGGTATTTGAGGGTTTCCGGAAAATTACAGCAGACTTTCCAGGCATTGGGAATTGCCAGTTTATTGGCAAGCCCTGGAGTAATGTCGGATTCGTGGATAATTGCCGGAATCTTACGGTGCTTTGCTGCCATAATTACTGGAACGGAGACGAAGCCCCCTTTGGAGAAGACAACGTCAGGATGCAGTTTTTTCAACAGGGCGCGCGCCTGACGGTATCCTTTCAATACCTTGAAAGGGTCAGAAAAATTTTTCCAGTCGAAATAACGGCGCAGCTTGCCGGAAGAGATTCCATAATAGGGGATGTGGTACTGCTCTACTAATTTTCGTTCAATCCCATCATAGGAACCGATATAATGTATGTCGTAACCAAGTTCTTTTAATCTGGGAAGCAGGGCGAGATTAGGAGTGACATGACCGGCAGTTCCGCCGCCTGTTAAGACAATTCGTTTCATAGTATTCTCCATTCCTATTTATTATCTGACTATATATCGTATTCACATTACTTTTATCTTATACTGTTCCCCAAAAAAGTCAAGGGGAGAGGGTTGCGAAAAAAGATATTTTTTCCTTTTCACTTTTATAAAAATAAAGTATAATCTTAATGAAAGAAATTTTTACCACAATCGAAGAGACAGAGGAGGACGTTGCCTTGAAACAATTTTTTGGTATTAGCCAGAGCGGAAATTTACAGGAAGCAGTCCGCGGACTGAACAATCCTCAGCTGATTATGCTGTTATCAAACAGCGACCAGTTTGAGGAGCATGTGAAAAAACTGCAGATGCTTTATCCCAATGTCCCCAGTATTGGATGTATTGGGATGAGTTATGATAACAGGGTTGTTGAGAAAGGTGTAGGGATTATTGCATATCTGGACGGAGTTACTGCAGCGGCGAATGTGCTGGAGCAGGTTTCCACTATGCCTGTAAAATATATTGGACGGTTGGAGAAAGATGTGCTTCAGGTAAACGCTTCGCATGACAATACAATCTGTATTGATTTTTGTTCCGGGAATGACGCCTGTGTGCTGACGACTATCCACAGTGTTCTGAAGCACCGCAATATTTCACTGGTGGGGGGGACGGGCGATGCCGGTAAGGTGTCTGCCAACGGTAAAGTTTATGAGGATGCGGTCGCATATGCGCTGATTAAAAATAATACTGGCAGGGTAAAGGCATATAAAGAAAATATTTATCATCAGCTTGGAAATTACCGTTTCATTGCTTCTAAGACAGATAAGTCAAAATATCTATTGGGAGAACTCAATGGAATGTCTGCCAAACAGGTGTATCAGCAGATTCTTAGGGTTTCGGAACAGGATATTCAGACACAGACATTTAAGAATCCCCTGGGAAAACTGAATGGCAGCGATACCTGTATTATTTCCATTAAGGAAGTATCTGGCAATGGGCTGACGTGTTTTCGGCAGGTAAATGATTCGGACGTGCTTATGTTGCTGGAATTGGGAGATTACAAGGATATTGTGAGAAAAACGATTCAGCAGATACAAGCGGATTTTCCGAGGATTTCTGCGGTCTTCTCCGTAAACTGCCTGTTTCGTTATCTGCTGTTTACGGATAATAATTATATGCAGGAATACCTTGATGAGATGAGGGCGTTAGGAGACCATGCGGGCCTGGTAGGATATGGGGAGCATTATAATAACCAATTTGTAAATCAGTCTATGACCTGCGTTGTGTTTGAATAAAGGAGGGAAAGGGAATGCAGTTTAAGAGGAAAAAGCAGCGTGATATGGATACATATCCCATCCTGCATGTGATGGGAAGCTTGAAAGATTATCAAAAGGAGCTTGTGCAGAAAGAGGTTGATTCGCTGAACCAGCTGGGCATGGTCAACCGTTCTTTTAAGGGTGCGCTTGAGAAATCTGAAGATTTCCAGAACACGCTTATGGACTTTGAAGATACATTTTCCAATATCACGCAGGTATCCGGTCAGTTTGCATCCGTAAAAAGCGAGATTGCCCAGTCCGTGACACAGGCGCAGGATGAGGTGGAAGAACTGAAAACCAGCGCTTTGCAGGTGGAATCACATTTTGCTGAGATGAAAAATACTTTCCATGACTTTGAGATGGCAGTACAGGATATCAAAAGATGTACAAATAAGATTACTTCCATCGCAGAACAGACCAACATCCTTGCCTTGAATGCCACAATCGAGGCGACAAAAGCCGGAGAGCAGGGAAAAGGTTTCTCTGTGGTGGCAAGGGAGGTCAAGAGCCTGGCTGATGAGGTCAAGACATTGGTCGGGGCGGTTGAGTCCAGCATTTCCGATGTGGAGCGTGGAACACAAAAGCTGCGTTCTGATATGGATACTTCCCAGCAGGCGTTAGGGCAGAGCCTTGGCAAAGTGGAGGAGACTTACGAAATGTTTGATAAGATTACGGAGGCGGCAGATGGCGCTACTGGCGTACAGGAGGAGATTTCCGGCGTTATTGCTGATTCCAAGTCCGCATTGCAGACGGTCAATACGTTTTTTGACCAGATTAAAGAGCAATACCGGGAGGTCATGAAGCATATTAATCATGCCAGCAAGCTGGGTACAACCAAAAGCGCTATGTTTGAGGATGTGGATAACATGCTGTCCCAGATTGCGCCGATGGTCAAAGAATATGATTCATAAGGGAGTTTAAGGGAAGTCGGAAATTGCCGAAACATGCGGCGAAAAGTTGCTTTTGGCTACTTCACAGAGCGGAAAATAATAATTATAATGAAACTATTCAGAGCTTCACAGATATGACACGTCTATGAACGGAGCCTGAATAGTTTTTTCTTTTTAAAGGAGGACAGGCTTATGGAGGAATGGATAAGAATTGTACAGACGCACAGTGAAGTCCTGACAGTGGCAGCCATCGTAGTCATGGGATTGATTTTGGCAATTTCCCTGTCAAGGATTCTGAGGCAGATGAAAAAGCTCAATCGGAGCTTGGCAAGCATTACCAATAATATCCAGGCATATTTTGACGTGATTATGCAGGAGGAGGCACAGGAGCAGGGAGAGCTGCCGCCACAGGAAAGTCCACATGGATATGAGCAGAAAAATATGTACGATGAACATACAAAAGAAGAGCAGGATTTGATAGAGGACAGCAAGCGGAAGGAAGAAGAAGAAGTATTCAATGCTGTATTGCAGGAATATTTTTCGTAAAGATTTTTTCTGTATTCCCGCGAGGGTAAGTGCCCAGTGGGTGCAAATATCCACCCCCTTGGGGCAAGTTATTTGATTCCAGTATATGGACATATAAAGTGTGTTTTTTTAATGTCCGTATACTGGATTTTTCTGTGTTAGTGTGCTAAAATTAAAAAATGAAGAGAAGCCTTACCGTATCAGCAAAAGTCAGTATTGATGAGAGAATGAAAGGATTTTTATTGCCAGATAGCGGAAAGGCAGTAAATGTAGAAAGAAAGCGAGGAGGGAAATGGTAAATGAAACGAAAGACAAGAACAGTTTGTGTCATTTTGGCAGTGATGATGGTGGTAACATGTCTGCCGCTTAAAAGTCGTGCGGAGATGATAGATACAAGGGAATGGAATGGATTTGTATACACTGGCTATGAGTTTGAGGAAAATGAGGCGCAAATGGAGGGGCGTCCGGTGGACAGATCGGCTATACGGCTGGAGATTCTATACTACGAGGGGAAAGAAAAGGAACTTACCATCCCCACGGAGATAGATGGTATGAAAGTTACGGCAATTTGGTCCCTGAGCCGGGCAAAGAATCTGCGGACGCTGCATATCCCCGACGGCGTGGAAGTACATAAGGCATTGGCGAATGCCCCGAAGCTGAAGAAGATAACGGTATCAAAGAGCAATAAGAAATATTCCGTGAAGAATAACGCGTTGCTGAACAAGAAAGGAACGGTGCTCATGAGCTATCCGGGGGGCTACAGTACGCTCAAGATGCCGGACAGCGTGACGAAGATTGCCAGGGGATTATATTTTTCAAGGTTTAAAAAGATTAAAGTGGGGAAAAACTTAAAAACGATAGGACGCGAAGCGTTTTTAGAAAATAGAGGCTTAGAGACAGTCGTGTTGGATAAGAAAGTGCAATATATAGGCGACGGTGCATTTGCGGACTGTAAAAAGCTGAAAAAGGCAGTGCTCGGTAAGCGGGTGACGAGGATTGGCTATGGGGCTTTTGCTGACTGCGGTAAGTTGAAATCAATATATATCTATAATAAAAAATGCAAAATCTGCAGCTCTGACAATAGGAAGCGTACCATTCCCGAAGGGACAACCGTATATGGCTGGAAAGGTTCGACGGCGCAGAAGTATGCCGAGAAGTTCCATTTAAAATTTGTAGAATTGTGAAAGAATCGGAGAGGCTCTTGTAAGTATAGGCACGGCAGGAAAAGCAAAGACTACGAGATAGCGGAATTGTTGACGAAATGCGGCAGATTTGCTACACTTATCCTGTAATTGGAAATCGTGATGATAATTTTATGGAAAAGGAGTGGAAATCATGGAGAAAGTAACATTTGATTATGGGAAATGCGCTGGTTTCATCAGCCAGGAGGAAGTTTCTTATATGGCAAAATTGGCGGAGGATGCCAAAGAGGTGCTTGTCTCGAAGTCAGGGGCAGGAAATGACTTTTTAGGATGGCTGGATTTGCCGGTAGATTATGATAAAGAAGAGTTTGCGCGGATTAAGAAAGCAGCAGCCAAAATCCAGGGCGATTCTGAGGTACTGGTAGTCATCGGTATTGGAGGTTCCTATCTGGGTGCCAGGGCGGCAATTGAATTTTTAAGGCATGGATTTTACAATAATGTGGCGAAAGAAGTCCGCAAGGGACCAGAAATTTATTATGCCGGCAACAGCATCAGCAGTTCCTATCTGGCAGGCTTGATTGAGGTAATCGGCGACCGTGATTTCTCTGTGAATGTTATTTCTAAATCAGGAACTACGACAGAGCCGGCAATTGCGTTCCGTGTATTCAAGGAATTATTGGAGAAGAAATACGGTAAAGAAGAAGCGGCTAAGAGAATTTATGCGACAACGGACAAAGCGAGAGGGGCGTTGAAAAATCTTGCTACGGAAGAGGGATATGAGACTTTTGTTGTACCCGATGATGTGGGAGGGCGTTTTTCCGTGCTGACTGCAGTTGGCTTGCTTCCTATTGCTGCCAGCGAGGCGGATATAGATAAGCTGATGGAGGGTGCAGCAGAGGGACGTAAGATGGCAATGGACAAGCCTTTTGCAGAAAATGATGCGATGCAGTATGCTGCAGTCCGCAACATTTTACTGAGAAAAGGAAAGGATGTCGAGGTGCTTGCCAATTATGAACCGAGCCTTCATTATGTGTCAGAGTGGTGGAAGCAGCTTTATGGAGAGAGTGAAGGAAAAGACCAGAAAGGAATCTTCCCGGCATCTGTGGATTTGACCACAGACCTCCATTCTATGGGACAGTTTATCCAGGACGGCGCGCGCATTATGTTTGAGACAGTGATGAATGTAGAAAAATCCCGCAGCACTGTGGAACTTAAAGAGGAAGCCGTGGACTTAGACGGATTGAATTATCTTGCAGGAAAAGATATGGATTTTGTAAATAAAAGTGCAATGAACGGCACAATTCTGGCGCATACCGATGGCAATGTGCCAAACCTTATGGTGAAGATTCCAGAGCAGAATGAGTTCTATCTTGGCGAATTGTTCTATTTCTTTGAGTTTGCCTGCGGTGTCAGCGGTTATATTCTGGGCGTAAATCCCTTTAACCAGCCTGGCGTAGAGAGTTATAAGCGCAATATGTTTGCACTTCTTGGCAAGCCGGGATATGAGGCAGAGAGGGAAGAACTTCTGAAAAGGCTGTAACAGCAATTAAAATAGGGAACTGCTGATTTAATTAGCGGTTCCCTATTTTTATATGAGAAAGTAGCCGCAAAGCGACTGTTCAGTTTATTCCGGTGAGCAATGTGCCCCACAGGGCACTTAGCCGGGCAGCCGCGCTAAGTGCCCTGTGGGTATGCGTGGATATTTGACTCTTCCTAAAGCTGGAAAATATCTACATTTGCCTCCAATGTATGTGCAATTTCCTGCAGCTTGGCGGCATGGGCGGAAAATTCCTGCATGATATTGGCGACTTCATTGACGGCGGCGGAGGTTTCCTGGGTGCTGGCGGCATTCTCTTCTGCGATGGCGGTCAGGCTCTGCACCACGTCTACAACATTATTGCGCGCTGCATTTAATTGGTTGGTGCGGTCGGCAATTTCGTCCACTCCCTGGATGGAATCGGAGATACCGCCTTGCACTTTGGAGAATACTTCTCCGGTCTTGCTGACATTTTCGCTTTGTCGGGTAATGATTCCTTTCACTTCTTCCATGGTCTGCACGGCTTTCTGTGAATCTTCCAGCAGAGTATAGATAATATCGTCAATCTGACGCGCGGAATCGTTGGATTGGTCTGCAAGCTTCTGAATTTGCGAAGCCACGACGGCAAACCCGCGCCCGGCATCTCCGGCGCGCGCCGCTTCAATGGAAGCGTTTAATGACAGAAGGTTTGTCTCATCTGCAATAGAAGATATCAGGCTGGTTGCCTCTTTGATTTTCATTGCCGATTCATTGGTAGTCAAAGTCTGCTTATAAATAATATCAATGGAATCAATGGCATGCCTGTTGACAGCATCCAGTTCCGTTAAGGTCTGGCTGGCGGTATCGCTGGAGCTTCTCATGAAGTCTGCAGTGTTATGTAGGGAGGTTACCTGTGAGGAGGTATCTTCCACCATTGTTCCCATCAGCAGGATATCATTGGTGGCTTTCTGCGTCTCGGCTGCCTGGTTGTTTGCTCCGGCTGCAATATCGGAGACGGCGCGTTCTACGTTCTGTACCGTGCCTGAGGTTTGTGCGGCGCTGGCGCTCAGATGCTCCGAAGTACTGTAAAGGAGGGAACTCTGGCGTTTAATTTCCGTGACAACGTCTATCAGGGATTTGCGCAAGGTGATGATGGCACGTGCCATTACACCGGTCTCGTCATTGCGTTTGCCGATTTTAACCAGGCGTTCGTCTTCCTTAAAATCCATTTCCGCCAGGTTGCCGACTACATCTGTGACCGTGCGCAGCGGATGAATCATTTTAGCGACTGAAAAATATCCCGAAATTCCAAGAATGATGGCGAGGAAGCAGCATAAGAGGGCCGCTTTGCCCATCACGCGGTTTAAGGTGGCAAAGATTTCCGATTCGTCTGCACAGAGGACAACTGTTACGTTGTATTTTTCCGTTACAAAATAGGTAGCGCGTTTGGTGGAACCCTCATAAGTATAATGGAAAGAACCTGGTTCCGGGGCACTGCCTGGTTCAATGGTTTCAATTTCTTTTAATATGTTGGCAATTGCAGGGATGTCTGGTTTCTGCCCGAGCATCTCCGGGTTGGGATGGTAGATGATGGTTCCTTCTGCATTTATAATATAGAAGTAACTGCTGTCCATGCCTTTGAGCCCGGCCTCTCCGAATGTAGCGCCTAAACGATCTGCATTCATATTCATGGTGGAGACGATAAGATTCTGGTTAAGGATTTTCCCATAAGAATCCGTTAAGTCCCTCATGTAATTTTCCGTGATAGTTGCTGTATTGCTCCAGATGCTTGGGATTGTCGTCCCCAAACCAAGCAGGATGGTTAATATGATTGAAAAGAGCAGTACAAAGGCAACTTTTGCTCTGATGGAGGAAAGTCTGCGCACCCTGTTTGTGTGGATTGTTTTCAGTTTCTGTTTTGCTTTTTCCGTTTTCTGTCTTTTTTCTTTCAATAATCTTTCTCCCTTCCAGTAGGCTTATATATGACATTTATTATAGCAGTTTGTATATTTTTTTCAATATAATAAAGAAAACGCACAGCAGAAATACTAAAAATGGTATTTTTTTAAGCAGTAATAGGTCTAGAAAAAAGCGCTTCTGGAAGAAAGAGGAAAAAAAGTTTTACGTTCCTTGCTTGACAATTTACAATTTCTTTGCTATAGTGTAACAAGTTTGTAATATATTTAACAAAATTGAATAAAATAGCATATAAAATTTTAATATGTTGTTTTATCTTTCAGGAGGTCAAAATGAAATTCGATAAGAAGGTTATGGAAAGCGGAGTTGTTGCAGCATTTTCTTTGGTTCTGGCATTTACGGCAGTGCCTGTGGCTGGTGTGTCAACGGAGGCGGATTTAGATAGCCGGACAGTAGAATTGACAACAGAGGCAGCTAGAAAGTATTTTGGAAATGAGACAGCAACGAAAGTTAAGAGGCAGAGCAATCTGGTGGCGGCGGCTTTAGAAGAGAAGCAGCCTAGGGCAGATAATCTATTGAATGAAGCAATAGAAGAAACAGCTGGGAAATCCGGGCAGGAGGAAGCAGCAGAGAAACTGGGAGCTGGTGTTACAGAGCAGAAAAGAGCTGCAGAAGTACTGGAAGCCGGAACCGCGGAGCAGAAAACAGCTGCAGAAGTACTGGAAGCCGGAACCGCGGAGCAGAAAAGAACTGCAGAAGTGCTGGAAGCCGGAGCAGCAGAGCAGAAAGAGGCAGTAGAGGAATTGGATGCCGGGACTGCGGAGCAAGAAGAGGCGGCAGAAGAGCCTGAGCAGAAAGAAACGACAGCACAGGGACAGGCAGCCGAAGAAGACAACGCAGCAGAAGAAGAGGCTGCTAAAGGAAACGATAATAAGAATCCGGAAGAGAATAAAGAAAATACAGAAGCAAGCAAGGAAGAGGAGGTTTCTCCTTGGGATGAGAAGCTGATGCCTAAGGTGGAGGAATACCTGAATGTTCGTACAGAGGCTTCTGAGGAGTCTGAGCCAGCCGGTAAGCTTCCCAAGGGTTCATCTGCAGAAATTATTGAGAATGGAGCAGAATGGACGAAGATTAAGTCCGGTAATGTGGAGGGCTATGTGAAGAATGACTTCTGCGTAACCGGTAAGGACGCGGAAACACTTGCCAATGAGCTTGGAACTACTTATGCAACAGCGGTGACTGGCGGCGTACGTGTGAGGGAGACGGCATCTTCTGAGGAAGGCGTGACAATTCTTGATGTCCTTGAAGAGGGCGGCAAGATTAAGGTCGATAGAGAAGCAGAAGCGGTAGACGGCTGGGTATGTGTTAAGGTTGGCGATACGACTGGTTATGTCAGCGCTGATTATGTTACAGTAGAATTAGAACTTGGCAAAGCAATTTCTATCGAGGAAGAACGTGCAGCCATTGAAGCGGCGGAGGCTGAGCGTAAAGCAAAAGAAGCAGCGCAAAGCCAGGGCGGCGGAACGACACAGAGGGCAGCAGTTGCCGCATCTTACGATGACGTGACTTTATTAGGGGCATTAATCCAATGTGAGGCAGGAAGCGAGAGTTATGAGGGACAGCTTGCAGTAGGGGCAGTCGTAATGAACCGTCTTCGTGCGGGATATGCAGGCAGCATTTCCGGCGTCATTTACCAGAGCGGTCAGTTTACCCCGGCATCGAATGGAACAATGGCAGGCGTGCTGGCAAGCGGTGTGAGCGGAAGCTGCTTACAGGCTGCACAGCAGGCGATAGGAGGAGCCGATAATGTAGGCGGGGCGACAAGCTTCCGAAACGTATCTTCTGGCATTCCGGGAATTGTCATTGGCAACCATGTATTTTTCTAAATTATATAATGCTTATAGAAAGCCAGGTCTTTTGTATGAGGGACCTGGCTTTTATGATTATAATATTGTATTCCTCTGGAAAGTATAGTAATATAACAACGAGGAGGCGAACATTATGGAAGGTGTTTTCTGGTTATTTATAGTTGTTGTCATGGCAATTATTGAAATCATTACATTAGGGCTGACAACAATCTGGTTTGCCGGAGGGGCGTTGGTTGCCTTTATTGCAAGCTTGCTGGGAGCCAATCTTATCGTACAGATTGTGCTGTTTATTGTGGTGTCGGTCGGATTATTGGCATTGACAAGGCCTTTGGCGGTGAGATTCCTTAACAAAGACAGGGAGAGTACCAACGCAGAGAGCCTGATAGGCAAGAGGGCTGTGGTGAAGCAGGAGATTGACAACCTCAATGCCCAGGGCATGGTATGCGTCAATGGGCAGGAATGGACGGCACGCGCCTATGAAGAAAAGATTATCCCGGAGGGCGTGACCGTTGAGATTATGGAAATTAGCGGCGTTAAGCTGTTGGTAAAGGAAACTGTACAATAATTTCATAAATGGAGGAAAGACATATGACAGGAGGAATAGAATTTTTAGTAGTAATCGCATTTATCATTTTGGTCTTGTTGCTGCTGGCATCCTGTATTAAGATTGTGCCGCAGGCGCATGCGCTTGTGATTGAACGCCTGGGCGCTTATCAGGGAACATGGGGCGTAGGGCTTCACTTTAAGGTGCCGTTTCTAGACCGGGTGGCAAAGCGTGTCCTTTTGAAGGAGCAGGTAGTAGATTTTGCGCCGCAGCCGGTAATCACCAAAGATAACGTAACCATGCGCATCGATACCGTAGTGTATTTTCAGATTACAGACCCCAAATTATTTGCATACGGCGTGGAGCGGCCGATTATGGCAATTGAGAACCTGACGGCGACAACGCTGCGTAACATCATCGGTGATTTGGAACTGGATGAGACGCTGACTTCGAGGGAACTGATTAATACGAAGATGCGCGCTTCCCTGGATGTGGCAACTGACCCCTGGGGTATCAAGGTCAATCGCGTGGAGTTAAAGAATATTATCCCGCCCCAGCAGATTCAGGATGCCATGGAGAAGCAGGCCAAAGCAGAGCGTGAACGCCGTGCAGCCGTCACGCAGGCTGAGGGTGAGAAGACAGCGACAGTCCTGGTGGCACAGGGTAAGAAGGAATCTGCTATCCTGGATGCAGAGGCGGAGAAACAGGCAGCAATCCTGCGCGCAGAGGCGAAGAAAGAAGCGACTATGCGGGAGGCAGAAGGCCAGGCGGAGGCTATCCTGCGTATTCAGCAGGCAAATGCGGACGGTCTGCGTTTTCTGAAAGAAGCAGCACCCGATCACGCAGTCTTGCAGTTAAAGAGCCTGGAGGCATTTGCCAAGGCGGCTGACGGCCAGGCGACCAAGATTATCATTCCTTCTGATATTCAGGGGGTGGCAGGGCTGACCAAGACCATTGCGGAAATTGCCAAGGAACTGTAGGATAATTCAATTAAAACTATTTTGTTCTGGCATGAACAGTAACGGACTGTCCAAAGGAGATGACAGTCCGTTCAAGTTTTCAGGAAACAGTCGATTTAGAATAGGGAGGAAAGCAT
>CANOHX010000075.1 GCA_947565885.1 uncultured Lachnospiraceae bacterium | reverse complement strand
AGGCTAACCAGTCCAACCAGGGCGTATTGTCCTTACTTGGCTAATTTCATTAGTGACTATCATAGAATGAGACCGGTTTTCCGGTCTCATTTTTTACCTTATGGTAAATTCAGATTTTTTATTTCCTGAAGCCAGATGTGGACAGCATATATTCAAAGCATCTCTCATAGCTGTGGTTTTCTTTTACCTTGCGATGACCATTTTCTGCAATTTCTTTCCGTTCTTTGTCGTGGGAGAGATAAAAGTCAATCTTAGTCAATAAATCTTCCATGTCATTATAATAGACAAAATCTTCATCGGGAATAAAATAATCCAGGAAATCCGCCTGGTAATTTGTTAACAGGAACCCGCCGGCGCCCATGATATCCATGGCCCGCAGCGGTATTCCAGCCTGGATGCTTTTTAAGCTGATGTTCAGGTTAATCTTACTGTTGGCGAAGATGTAAGGCATTTCTTCATAGTAATCTGCTGTTCCCATGTTGCGGACATGGGGAATCTGAACCTCTTTATTCAGCGTAAAAAGCTTTAGCTGGTCGGGAAATCGTTCTCCAATGGCGGTCAGGAAGCGGGTCCGCTCTAAAGAAGTGATTTTGCGGCTTAGAAAGTAATTGGCATAGATATATTGGGGCGTTTCCACGCCGTATTTGTCGTTCGCATAGGGGGATACCCGCATAATTTCTTCCATCACATTATTGTTTAAGACGTTTTCCAGGAAGTTGCAGCCATATATTCTTAACTGGGCTTCTATGACAGCCTCCAAATACCCCCGGGCATAGTCGTTGACATCGGCAAGCCGTTCAAAAAGGTTATGTGCTTCGTTGTATAATGCGCCTACGAAAGAGATGTCGCAGCGGTATTTCTGGGAGACAGGATTCTGTTTTGCAGAGATGCTGTTGTGTACGGTACTGGCTGGAAGAGGAGTATAATATACTGTGCGGATGCCCATACGCTTTAGTTTCTGGTATTCCTGGCTGTCAAAGAGAAATATATAGTTTGTGGGATAGATAACCGTGTAGGAATACAGGGAGACATGCGGGTTGTCATATACAAGCGCGAGATAGGGAACGCCACGTTTTTTACAGCCTTCTGCCGCCAATGGATAGAAATTAAAGGAAAAACAGAATTTAAAGTCCCGTTTAGACAGGGCTTTTTGAAATTCTTCCTCGAAATCATGGCTCAGGCGTTCCTGGTAGTCTTTGTGGGAAAACATGGTCAGCCTATAGCCCATCTGTTCCAAAGCAAGGATGGCGTTCGCCCTGCCAAAACATGGCCAATCTATAAATAATACATCCATTATCAATTCCTCCTGCATATCGTTTCTTATTTTCCAAAAGCAAGTTCTATCATCTGCTCCAGACGGATAGGGTAGGTGTGGTATTTCTGCACCGTTTCCAAGCCATGCGCTGCGATTTCCTTGCGCTCTGTTTCATGGCGGAGGAAGTAATCTGCTTTATCAGCGAGGTCATCCAGATTCTCATAGTATGCGAGGTCTTCTCCTGGAACAAAGAGTTCCGGCAGTTCTGGCTGAAAATTGGTCAGCACAAAACCGCCGCAGCCCATAATGTCAAAAATCCTAAGCGGAAGTCCGCTGCGAATGGACTTGGAAGTGATGTTCAGGTTGATTTTGCTGTTATTGAAAATAATAGGCATTTCTTCCAAGGTCTTTGCCAGTCCCCGATTATGGACTTGAGGCAGGGCAGAAGTATCGCTTGCCGTATAGAGGTCCACCGAAAACCGCGCAGAGAGGATTTCCATTACCCGTATACGTTCCATAGCAGAGATTTTACTGCCGATATAAAGCTGAGCCAGAGTTTGGCGGTCTGTAAGGTAAGACTCAGAGGGATAAGTATAGAATCCAGGGAAATGTGCCTTGAATTCTTCGATGATTTCCTCTGTCAGCAGTTCCTCAACGATAAAGCCGCCGTAAATATGCAGCTGAGCTTCCATCAGTCCATCCAGGTAACCGGAGAGGTAGGCAGGAGGATTCTGCAGGCGGTCATAGGGGCACTTTTCCGTGTACAGAGAGCCTACGAAAGAAATGTCAGCGCTAAATTTCTCTCGCATGGAGGCGGAAGCATAACGGACGCAGCTTTGTTTTTGCTTGGTATTGACGGCGAGAGGAAGATAAAACACATGGTCTGGATTCAGTGGGGAAATTTCTCTGTATTGTGCCTTGTCAAAGAGAAAAATGCGGTTGCAGGAATGGGTGATGGAAGTTGCAAATAATTCCATTACCGGTGAATCTACCGTCCAACAGAGATATGGCAGATGAAAAATATGGCATACCTCGCTCAGGGTGGGGTAGAAATTTATGCTGAATATAAAATCAACCGGCTGGTCCAGCAGGAAATTGCTGACAATCTTTATGGATTCCTGAGGAGTCAGTGATTTGTTGGTAATTTCTGTAGTTATTTCATGTACGATGTATCCAAGTTCCTGAAAACCGTCGATGATATCCGGCTCACAGATGCTTCCGTAACGGTAAAACAGCAGTTTCATATATTGCCCCCTTTGCAGAATGAATAATAATAATGTTTGAGAAGTTTATGCTTTATCCCTTGTAACGGTTGCCAGGATTTCTTTCATCTGATGGACATAGGAGAAGTTGTCCCGGACTTTTTGGTATCCGTTCATGGCAATCCTCAGACGTTCCTTTTCATGGGAAAGGTAGTAGGCTGTTTTTTCTAATAATTCATCCAGGTCGCGGAACACTTCAATATCTTTGCCAATCTCAAAATAATCCTCTATCTCCTGCTGGTAGTTGGTCATCACAAATCCGCCGCTGCCCATGATGTCCAAAACGCGTTGGGGTAGGCCGGTCTCAATGGAAGGCAGGGAAATATTCAGGTTGATTCTGCTTAAGTAGAAGATTTTATTCATTTCCGTATAATAATCTACTTTCTGATGTACACGCACTTTGGGGAGATTCTGGCAATTGCTCCGGGTATACAGGTCCACAGGATGATGTTCAGAGAGGGCGTTTAAGACAGTCACCCGGTCCATCTCGGCAAGTTTTCGGGAGAGCATCAGAAGCCCCAGGAATAAATCAAGATCCATATGCTGCCGGTTCCAGAGCTCAGCGCCAAAATTCTCGGACATATATGCAGCGATTCTGGGGGATACCCTGGGCCATGGCTTGGGACTGTGCCAGTTACAGAGATTTTTCAAGAGATAGAGCTTTAATTCAGCGGAAATATGTTCTGGAAGCTGGGAAATATGGCTGTTGTAAGCGTTGTTCTCATAAAGATTTCCCACAAAGGAGATGTCGCAGGCAAAATTCTGCTCATCCTCCGGGCTGATATTCAATGCGCCGGTACGCGAGAGGTTGACTCCCAAAGGCAGATAATATAAATGAGGAATCTGGTAAGATTTCATATGTTCATATTCTGCACGGTCAAAGATAAAAAGATAATTGCAGGGATTTTTTGCTGCGGGATGAAAGAGCGAGGCTAATGGGGAATCGTATACCCAGCCAATATAAGTGAGCCCCAGTTTCTGGCAGATATCAGATACCCCCGGTACAAACAGGTAGGAAATCAGGCAGTTGAAATCATGTTCTGCCAGAAAAAGTTCTAATGCCTCAAATTCCTCCTCTTTCGGGTTCAGTGGGTCAAACTGGGCGCCTGGGTAGATATCAACCTGTTCGCCAAGTTCCAATAAAGCCCAGACAATGTCTTTGATTGAATCTTTCACATCTATAAATAAAAAATGCATAGCGTACCTCCGTCATTAATTGTATAATATTTAAAATATCGTATTTTGGTCATCCGGCGGTTCTTTTTCCGAACCTCCTTACATGCCAAAGTATACTATAAATCACGCGAAAAGGAAAGTTGTGAGAGAAATTTTTTGCAGGAGGACAAGAAAGATGTATAATGAGCTGGCAGAGAAGTTAAATCCGAAGCCCATATTAAATTTGAAATGGTATAAAGGACAAGATTCCTATTCAGACGGACCGGTAGAAGATACGGTTATCAAGCTGATAGCAGAGAATGAGCCGGAAAAATATACAGAGGCTATTGCGGAGCATATGAATTGGGCGGTATATTATTACCTGACGAATCTGAGGAAGAATATCCTGAACTGGTATCCGTTTGAAAAGGAAAGCAGCGTGCTGGAGATTGGCTGCGGCATGGGGGCGATAACTAATATGCTCTGTGACAAATGCGGTGATGTGACGGCTGTGGAACTTTCTAAGAGAAGGGCGACGGCAACACTGCTGCGCTGCCGGGAGAGGGATAATTTAGAGATTATTGTGGGCAATTTAAATGACATTCAGTTTGAGAAGAAATTCGATTATATCACCTTGATTGGGGTATTGGAATATCAGGGGGCATACACGGAGACGGACAATCCATTCCATGATTTCCTGGCGGAGATAAAGAAGCTTCTGAAACCGAACGGTAAACTGCTGATTGCCATTGAAAATAAGTACGGACTTAAATATTGGTGCGGCGCAAGAGAGGACCATACCGGGGTTCCGTTTGAGGGCATGAACCAATATACGGTTACCAACAGGAAAGTGAGGACGTTTGCACGGAAAGAACTGGAGCGGCTGGTGAAAGAGAGTGGTTTTGGCAATACATTTTTTTATTATCCTATGCCGGACTATAAGCTGCCTACCGTGGTCTATTCGGAACAGAGCCTGCCGGAAGGAGAGTGCATGCATAACTTAGAGCCATACTATGTTCCTGACAGGAATACCCTGGTGGCAGATGAGATGGGGCTTTACAGGGATATCATTAAAAATGGCGTATTTGAATTTTTTGCCAATTCCTTTCTGGTGGAATGTTCTGACAGTGAAGGATTGGGGGCGGTCACCAGGGCATTTTTAAGTGCGGAGAGGCTGGAACAGTATCAGATGGCAACAGTATTTACGAAGCATGGGGAAGTCTTGAAATTTCCGCTTTCACAACAAGGAGCTGTCCATACGAAGCAGATTGAGAAAAACAGCAATGCGTTAAGGCGTATGGGCAGGGAGGTATTGCCGCTACGGCTTCGGGAGGGGAAGCTGGTATCCGAATTTGTGCCGTGGAAGCTGTTGGAGGACAGGATACTGGATGCTGCAAGGCGCAAGGACTGTACAGAATTCTACCAGATTCTGGACAGGGTATATCAGGAGATTTTATCATCGTCAGAAGAGATATCAGCCAAAGAAAATATTATTTATGCTGTGGAGATTGACAAGGAGATAAATCCGGCGAAGTATGGACCGATATTGCGGATTGGCTATCTTGACATGTTGCTTCGCAATGCGTTTGACATGGATGGGCAAATCTGCTGGTTTGACCAGGAGTGGATATTGGAAGCTGTCCCTGCTAATTTTGTGCTGTACCGCGCAGTCAAGGTGTTATACGGTTCTTATAAATGGATTGACAAGATTATCCCGCTTGAGGAGACTGTCAGGAAATATAATTTATATGCAGCCTGGGAGGTTTATCAGTCGTTAGAAAAAGTATTCCTAATCTCCGTGGTGGATATCGTCCATATGGAGGAGGGAAGTGTATTCCGAGGCGGCAGCAAAGAGGCGTGCCTGGAGAATATTAAGAAAATTCTGAATCTGCAGAAATAGAAGAAGATAGGTTTGATTCTTCCGTTTATTATGGTAAAATGGTCAGTGGATGAATGCTTTTAGCAAGGAGAGAGGGAAATGAAGAAAGTTTCCGTGATATGCATAGATTGCGAGCCAGGTTTTATTGATATTTTACTGGGGATGCAGACATATACAGATTTAGAAGCTGTCAGGACCGAGACTGGCAGAGATTTCTATCAGGATATCGTGGATTATTGTGAGAATACAGACAGTGATTATATCTGTTTTTTGGAACCGGGGCAATTGATAGGAAAAGATAAGATTTCAGATATGGTGGAATATGCGGAGAAAATGAACGAGGCAGCGGTTATGTTCTGCCTTAGAAATTATTGTGAAGAAGATTGTACGCTGGTAGCCTATCCAGACCGGGCTTACCATTTGGTATTCAAGGATATGCTGTTTAACGGCAGCCAGATATTGTGCCATGGCATAGAGCAGGGCTGCAATCTGCTGGGGAACCTGACGACGACCATGTTTCGTAGGGAGAAAGTAAAGCTGAGCATGGAGCGTCTATGTCAGTATGAGGTAGAGGGTAATCCACAACTGCAGAAAGCATTTCTGATGTTTGAGATTCTTGCGGGCAGGGTTGCGTGCGTTTTGGAAAAAGTACTGGTTACTACTTTTGTGAAGAAGCTTAATTTGCAGGAATTTCAGGCGCAGGACAGGATGTTTACAGAACAATTTCAAATCTTTGCCAGGCTTCATGGGTGGAAGCTTCAATCGCCGCCATCCGGGATTGCCAGGGTACACAGGGACTTGTTCCGGGAAAGAGAAGCGCAAAACCGGGAACTCAAAAAGGAGATTACTTTTTTTGCCACGGATAAGGGGGAGTATTATAACCTCCTGCCTATCATGAAAGAGGCAAAAAAGAGAGGATATGAAGTCAGCTTTACAGACAATCTGGATGTAAAGGCGGAGATAGGCGTTTATTGCCAGCATGTGGGCAGGCCGGAAAATGCAAGATTTTCGGTAGTCCTGCTGCATGACATGGCGCAGAGGCATATTGCATGGCCGAATATCTGGGAGGCAGAATTCTGGGATATTTATGATTTGGGAATCCTTCCCGGTGAGAGATGGAAAGAACGCTGGGAGAGGAGCGCGTTCCAATACCATTCCTGTCCCAGATGCGGTGCATATATGCTGGGCTATCCTAAGAGTGGCGAGGCTTTTTCTGAGGAATTGGAGGAGCGTGTAGAAGAATTAAAGGCTGCGCTGGGATTGAAATATGATATCTCCGTGCTATATGCCCCGTCTTGGGAAAATGATGGCAAAGAAGATGATTTTGTACAATCATTGTCGTCGCTGCCGGTAAACTTGCTGGTGAAACAGGCAGTATTCCCTCACGGATATGAGCATATTGTAAAGAATATTCAGGATATGCGGAAACTGCATGAAGGGAACTACGAGAATCTCTATTACATTGAGCCGGAAGAGAGCATCATGGTTGCATTGAAAATGTGCGATTTAATTGTTTCGGATGAATCCAGCGTCATGGTGGAAGGCATGATATTCGGCAAGCCGGCGCTTGCGGTTGAAGATTGGCTGATACCGGATACGGAACCCAGCAGGTTTGCAAGCATCCCCTATGATGATGTATATAAATGTAAAAGAGTTAATTTGCGAGAGACGGTGGAAACATTAATTGCCAAAGGTTTGGAAAGTAATGAGATACGCCAAAAAGCCGAGGAAATTTTTGTCAATAAGGAGCATGTGAACAGGGATATCCTGGATGCGATTGAATATTTTACGGCAGGGAAAGAAGACGTGGAATTTATGAAATGGCAGATGTCCTGCCGTTATGTGCCGGTTAATATGTGGTCGTAACTTGAGGGTGGAGAGATATGGATGTAAGAGGATTTGTAGAAACGCTGGGGGCGGGATTCTATGCCGGGGTGCCGGATTCCCAGCTGAGGGCATTATGTGATTATCTGATACATAATTATGGCATATCAAACCGGCATGTCATTGCGGCAAACGAAGGAAATGCAGCGGCCCTGGCGGCGGGATACCATCTTGCCACTGGCAAGATACCGCTTGTCTATATGCAGAACAGCGGAATTGGCAATATTGTGAACCCGGTAGCTTCTTTATTGGACAGGAAAGTATATCAGATTCCTTGCATCTTTGTCGTCGGCTGGCGTGGAGAGCCGGGAGTGCATGATGAGCCGCAGCATATATTTCAGGGTGAGATCACCGTTCCGCTGTTGGAGGATATCGGGATACATACCCAGGTTATCCGTACAGACACCACTTTGGAAGAGTTCCGGGATTCCTGCCATGCATGGAAAAGGTATCTGGATAAGGGAGAATGCATTGCCTTTGTTATCGGAAAAAACGCCCTCACGTACCAGGAGAAAGTGACATACAAGAATGCATATGATATGAAGCGCGAAGAGGTTATCGCCCGGATTGCAGAGGCGGCGGGAGAGGATATCATCGTATCCACCACAGGGAAAGCCAGCCGTGAGCTGTTTGAAATCCGCACAGCAAATGGGCAGGGGCATGAACATGATTTCCTGACAGTCGGTTCCATGGGACATAGCAGTTCGATTGCACTGGGGCTTGCATTGCACAAGCCTGACAGGAGGGTGTGGTGCGTGGACGGCGACGGCGCTGCCCTCATGCATATGGGGGCGTTGGCGGTGATTAGCAAGGCGAAGCCGGATAACTTAGTCCATGTTGTCATAAACAACGAAGCGCATGAGACGGTAGGCGGAATGCCGGCGGCTTCATCTGCCATAGATTTTATAGCCGTGGCGCGTGCCTGCGGCTATACACATGCCGTTTGTGTCTCAGACCAGCAAGGGCTAGAAGAAGCTTTGTCTTTTGTTAAGGCATATCGGGAGCTGGCGTTCCTGGAAGTGAGGTGTGCCATTGGCTCCAGAAAGGATTTGGGCCGCCCTACGATTCCGGCGGCAGAGAACAAAATGAATTTTATGAAATTTTTGGAGGACAGCCATGTACAGTGAGTTGATAGAGAAATTAAATCCTAAGCCGACGTTTAATTTGAACTGGTATAAGAACGAGGATATCTATTCTGATGGGCCAATAGAAGATACCATTATAAAACTGATTGCGGAAAACCAGCCAGAGGACTATTCAGACGCCATACTTAACCATTTAAGCTGGCCCACGTATTATTATCTGACCCATATAAGGAAAAATATCCTCAACTGGTATCCGTTTGCCGAAGATAGCAGCGTTTTGGAAATTGGCTGCGGCCTGGGGGCGATTACCAATATGCTTTGCGATCGCTGCCGTGATGTGACGGCTGTGGAATTGTCCAAAAGAAGGGCGACTGCCGCCTTGCTGCGCTGCCGTGAGAGGGATAATCTGGAGATTATCGTAGGAAACCTGAACGATATCAAGTTTGAAAAGAAGTTTGACTATATTACCTTGATTGGGGTCCTGGAATATCAGGGGGCTTTCGCCAATACGGATACTCCCTATCTGGATTTTCTGGTGGAAATCAAAAAACTGTTGAAGCCGAATGGAAAGCTTCTGCTAGGGATTGAGAATAAGTATGGGTTAAAGTACTGGTGTGGCGCGGTGGAAGACCATACCGGAGTGCCGTTTGAGGGGATGAATCAGTATACTCTTTCCAACAAGAAAATCAGGACCTTTTCGAGGAAAGAACTGGAAGAAATGGTGAAAGACAGTGGGTTCAAGAATGCATTTTTTTATTATCCGATGCCGGATTATAAGCTGCCCACGGTAGTCTATTCGCAGGAATATCTGCCGCAGAATGCCAATATGCAGAATCTGCGTCCCTACTATATTCCGAATAACAGCACCTTGGTTGCTGATGAGATGGCAATTTACCAGGATGTGATTGAAAATAACACATTTGAGTTTTTTGCCAATTCGTTCCTGGTGGAATGTTCGGATGCGGAGGATGTCGGTAAAGTTACGTTCAGCTGTTTTGGGACGGAACGCCAGAAGAAGTACCAGATCGCCACGGTGTTTACCGAGGATGGTACGGTAGAGAAAATTCCGCTCCACAAGACAGAGGGCGCAGAGCATATACAGCAGATTGTGAAGAACAGTGCTGCGCTGGTGAAGGCTGGGAGAGATGTGCTGCCTGTTACAGTGCAAGATGGGAAGCTGATATGTGAATATGTGAAAGGAGAATTGCTGGAAGACCGGGTGTTGTCTATATATAGAGAGAAAGATACGCTCGGGGCATACCAATTAATGGACAAGGTATACCAGGAAATTCTCTCTTCTTCGGAACAGGTAAACGCTGAGAATAATATTTTTTATACCCTGGAGTTAGATAGGGAGAGGGAAGTCGGGGATTATGGTCCCATTTTGCGTATCGGATACCTGGACATGACCTTGCGCAATGCATTTTATGTAAATGAAAAGATTCAGTGGTTTGACCAGGAGTGGATTCTCGAATATGTTCCGGCGGGATATATCATGTACCGGACAATTACTTCGCTGTACCAGATGTATCCCTGGGTGGAAAAGGTGATTCCCTTGGAGGAGATTGGGCAAAGGTACGGCTTAATGTCGGCATGGAAGAAATATGAGTGGATGGAGAACCTGTTTTCCCATATGGTGCTTGACACGTCGTTTGCGATACAGAGCCAGGCATTCCGGGGCGTGGACCGGGAAGCGTGCCTACGCAATATAAAAAAATTAATAGGCATGGAATAGATGTATGGCAATGAGAGATATGGTGTGGATGGGGCGTATGACGGTAAAGAATCGATATGCGAGAGAGTTGGAAAGTTAGGAGACAACGATATGTTAAATGGAAAGACAATTTTAGTGACGGGCGGGACGGGTTCGTTTGGCAAGAAGTTTCTGGAGAAAATATTTGCCGAATATGAGCCTAAAAAGGTGATTATTTATTCCAGGGATGAGTATAAGCAGAGCGTTATGAAGATGGAGTATGCGGATAAGGTCGATATGAGCAGGGTGCGTTTCTTTATCGGGGATGTGAGGGATAAGGAGCGGATGTGCCGTGCATTTAAGGGCGTGGATTACGTGATCCATGCGGCTGCTATGAAGCAGGTGCCTACCTGTGAGTACAATCCCATGGAGGCAATCAAGACCAATATCCACGGCGCGCAGAACGTGATTGATGCCGCGCTTGACAGCGGAGTGGAGAAGGTAGTTGCCCTTTCTACGGATAAAGCGGTGAATCCGATTAATCTGTATGGCGGGACGAAGCTGGTTTCTGATAAGTTATTCATCGCGGCAAACGCTTACATCGGCAATAACTACAATACGGTATTTTCTGTGGTGCGCTATGGGAACGTTGCGGGAAGCAGAGGCTCCGTCATACCGATTTGGAAGAAAATCATAGAAAATGGCGGGGATACCCTGGGAGTTACGGATATGAGGATGACGCGTTTTTGGATTACCTTGGACGAGGGCGTAGAGTTGGTATTCAAGGCGCTTCGGGAATCGAAAGGCGGAGAGACTTATATCTCCAAGATTCCTTCGTTCCATATCGGGGATTTGGCGAAAGCAATGCTGCCGGAGTGTAAGATTGATGAGTTTGGCATACGCGAGGGTGAGAAGCTGCACGAAGTGATGGTGACGAAAGATGATTCGTTCATGACCTATGAGTATGAGAACCACTATATTATATATCCCCATTTCGAGTGGTGGAATTTTGAGAAAAATTATACCCAAGGAGGGGTAAGGGTTCCGGAGGGATTTGAATACAATTCGGGAAGTAATACGCAGTGGCTGAGCGTGGAAGAGCTGCGTGAGCAATTGACTAAGATATAGAGGTGTAAGAAGATGGACAATAAAAGCCAGGGGATAGTAGCGGTCATCATCGCCCATAACGAGATGAAAGCTGTGAAGCTGAACGTAGGGATTCTGCTGGATGAACTAAAGGGCTTTGACGCAGAAATTGTTGTTGTTGATAATTATTCCGACGATGGGTTGCGGGAGTGGCTGGAAGGACAGAACAATGTATCATATATTATCTGCGATGAGAAAATGGAAGGATATGGAGAAATACTGAAAGTTGTGGCAGAACAGTTCGGGTATGGGAGGGACCTGCTTTTGCTGCGTGCCAATTATTTTTTCACTGCAGGAGGCATCGCCTGTATGTGTTCGGCGCTGTACAGCAGAGAGGAGATTGCAGCTGTCGGACCAGTGTGCAATGCGTTTTCGGGGGAACAGAAATGCTTTGCGGGCGAGACATTTGCAGAGGCGGAAAAGTATCAGGCAAGCCAGGAAAATGAGATCGTGGAAACGGCTTACCTCCACCAGGATGTAATGCTGATAAAGGGCGCGACATTGAACGCGCTGGAATTGTCCGCGATTCCGCAGGCTGTGGTCAGAGGTTACATGAGGAACGTATTGAGGGATGGGCGCTGCCTTGCAATTTCCAAAAAAGCAGTATGTTTTCCAATCGGTGATGTAAACGATAGCGCTTACCGCGCGCTCGACCCGGAATGTTACCGCCAGGAAAAGCTTCACCAGTTACTGTATAGTTTTGGTGATATATCCTATCAGGGAATTTATCTGTATAAATATCTGGAATCAGACTTTTTAGCATGTATTAATTACCATAATAAATACCAAAAGATGGAAAGAAGCAAATTTTTGAAAGTTTGGAATGCGTGTGGTCTTGCATTATCTACGGAGGAGGAAGCCCAAAAGGCCAAAAAGGTAATTGCAGGACTGCCCTCAAAAGAAGTTATGTTTGTGACATTGCC
>CANOHX010000074.1 GCA_947565885.1 uncultured Lachnospiraceae bacterium | reverse complement strand
TACGGATAGGCAAGGCAAAGCGTGAGTTATTAGAAAAATTTGATATTGTGGAAGCCGGGGCATACAGAAATAGTATGAATAAATTTAATGAGCATGGTTTTACTTCTACAGTGGAGTATATTGCTTTACGCCGGGCAGAATTACAGGCAGAGTATGAAAAGCATAAAAGGCAGGTGGAAATTATGTTTGAACAGAGAAAAAGAAAGTGTCTGTAAGTGTTCAAAAATAGATTAAAATGGTTTTTCGTAACACACTTGTAGCACACAAATAGCCTGTAAAGCCTTATTTTATGCGCGCCGCAGTTCTCCAAGAGATAGGCAGTTTTTACGAACAAAAAGAGACAGAAAACTCATAGACAAATTTGGTTTGTGGGTTTTTATTATGGCTGAAATGTTATAATGTGTTTGACGAAAGTTATCGTATAAGATAACTTTGATAACAGTCGTTTGAGTGTAATTATTCTTTCTATATAATGGTTTATAGGTGGGAGAATGATTTGTAAGCGGTTTAGATGACTGGCATAAATCCATATTTAAAACGCCCTTAGCTGTGGGTAGGAACTTATGGCTAAGGGCGTTTTTTGTCGTGTTTGTCAATAGGTCTTCAGCTTGTCCTTGAACGCTTCGACTAAGGTATTGCTCAATTCATCAGAGGGAGATTTCACCCAATGCTGCGTGGTGTCAAATTTGGGGTAATTGTACCGCCACTGGTCGTAATCTTCCCTGCTGATTTCCTCGGCAGAGAGCTTGTCCGCTTGCTTTTTCCAAGCGGAGAGCATTTTCGGAAGTTCGGCGGAATCCTTATTTTTGTCTTTGCTGACCTTTAAGCAGATTTCACCGTCTGTTTCATTGACAGTAAGACCGTAAATATCCTCAAGGGCAAATAAGGTGTGCATAAGCTCAATGTAACTGTCAATGTCGGGTATGTCCAGGGCTTGCGGCGCAACGTCAAAAGCCTGTGCCAGTGCAGCCGTCAAGTCTGCCTTTGGCTTGCGTGAGCCAGTTTCGTACTGTGCCAGACGCACGTCTGCGCTCCGTTCAGGAAGTCCGACAAGCATACCGAGGTATTTCTGTGTCATGCCCCGCATGATGCGGAAAAAATGTATTCTTTCGTCAATCGCCATAATGTTTCACTCCTTGTTCGTATGTTTATAAATGATGAGCTGAAGGAGCAGGGTTTTATCACGATTGCGGGGCGTGTCAACCGCCAGTATTTTCAAGAAAGGCTCTATGGGGCAGGAAAGGGGGAAATGTAAATGCCAGTATTTAAGAATGAGGGCAACGGTACATGGTATGTGATGGCTCGGTATGTAAATTGGAAAGGGGAGCGGAAACAGAAGTGCAGGTGTGGGTTTGCCACAAAGCGGGAGGCGCAGGAGTGGGAGCGGAAATTCCAGTTACAAAATTCTGCTGACCTTGATATGGACTTTGAAGCCTTTACAGAGCTTTATGTGAATGATGTCAAGAACCGACTGAAAGAGAACACATGGCTGACAAAGGAGCATATCATTCGGACGAAGATTCTCCCATATTTTGGGAAAATGAAGATTAGCGAGATTGGCACGTCTGCAGTCACTTTCTGAAAATTTCAGCCCGGAATGTGTCCGCACCCTCGACCGCGGGTTTGATGCCAATGATTATTACCGCTATTTCCTGAAGCGCGGGGAGCGTTTTGTCATCCGTGCCAAAAAGAACCGGAATGTCATCTATAATGGGAAGGCCTGCAGCATCATGGATGTGGCGTTAAAATATAAAGGGGCTTACCGCATGGATTTTAAAGATAAAAACGGCAGGTGTGTCCAGTGTGAAATGAGCTGCATCCCTGTACGGCTCTGCGTATTCCCAGACAAAGAACTGGTTCTGACGGTAGTGTACGGCTTTGGAGAAGAACCCATGCTCCTGCTCTCCGATTTGAAAATGCAGGAAAAGAAAAGGCTGTGCCACATCATCGCCAAAGTGTACCTGCTCAGGTGGCGGACCCCGGAATATTTCAAGTTCAAGGAACAGCAGTTTGAACTTGAGGATCTGCGGGCAATGTCCCTGCAGTCTATCCGCAGCCTGGATTTTTTTACCACCCTTGCGGCAGAGTATATCAGCCTTATATCGTCCATCCACAGGGAAAGTATATTCCTGAAAGAATTAAAGGAATGTTCCAAACGTATTTATGGGGTTCCAAAGTTCATTTATTATGCATTAGGCTATGCAATAAACCAAGTCCTGGGCATGAGCCGGACAGGCATACAGGGCTTTCTTACGAAAAAAGTCAAATCACAACAGATGAATCTGTTTGAACACTTTAAAGATAGAGGATGCCGGGGCATTTGTATTTTAAAAATGGGGAAACTCAAAACAAAAGGGTATTGCTATTATTCGAGGGCTAGAATATAATGTGATATAGATGAGTGCAAGGAGTCAGGAGGTTTATTATGGAATTAATGTCTGCAAGAAAGGCTGCTGATAAATGGGGGATTTCCCAAAGACGAGTAGCGGTTCTGCGTCCTGAACAGAGAATTGCTGAAGCAACTATGGTGGGCAATATGTGGATTATACCGATTACTGCTAAAAAATCAACAGATGCAAGAAATACAAGATATAATAAAAGTGAAGAAAAAGTAGTTAAGCCATTTTTGAAATGGGCGGGTGGCAAGGGTCAGCTTCTCAAAGAAATTGAACGCTATTATCCTTTTGATGAGGAGAGTATTACTAAATATGCGGAGCCGTTTATCGGTGGTGGAGCAGTTTTGTTCGATATTCTTAGTAAATACGATTTGAGAGAGGTTTATATTAGTGATATAAATGCCGAACTTATTAACACTTACCGCGTTATTCGTGATGACATTGACGAACTTATTGAGATGCTTTATATAATGCAGAATACTTTTGTACCATTAGATACAGATAAACGTAAAGCATATTATATGCAGAAACGAGAATGTTTTAATGATTTAAAGGTAAATGGAAATGAAGACACCAACATTGAAAAAGCAGCGTTAATGATATTTCTGAATAAAACCTGTTTTAATGGGTTATTCCGAGTAAACAAAAAAGGAATGTTTAATGTGCCTATGGGTTCATATAAGAATCCTATGATCTGTGACGAAAAAAATCTTCGTGCGGTGTCTGGAAAATTGCAGAGAGTTGATATTGTTTGTGGTGATTATAGAAGGTCATCAGAATTTATTGATGAAAATACATTTGTTTATTTTGATCCGCCATACAGACCTATTACTGATACAGCAAGTTTTACTGCATATACTGAGAATTTATTTAATGATGGGGAACAGATTGAGCTTGCAAAATTTGTTGACAATATGCATAGAAAAGGGGCAAAGATTGTTATCAGTAATTCAGATCCAAAAAATTCAAATACAGAAGATGATTTCTTTGATAACATTTACGTTGCTCATAAAATCAGAAGAGTTGAAGCAACTCGAATGATTAACTGTAATAGCGAAGCAAGAGGAAAAGTTAAAGAATTGCTTATTTCTAATTTTTAAGGGGGTTAAAATATGCCATACGGAGAATATGCACAATGTCCTTGCTGTGGTAAGACAGCATATGGTAAGGATGATATAGAACAAGAATTTGGTTACAGAAATATGGGCGATGGTCGTTGTATTCCACAATCGTATTGTCGAAAATGTCGTTCGGCTCGTTGTGAAGCTGGAAAGCCTTGTAAAGCGCAGTAAGAAAATATATGTCACACAAGAAATTGACAATTATGCATTTGTCTGGTTTACGGATGGAAATGGTTGGTTGGATGCTCGAAATAATCTTGAAGAAACTTTTGATGTTATGCAACACATTTATAACATCAAGGATTTGGAAGGAGGGATTAATAATAAAGCAATGATATGAGGTACAGCAAATGTCGAATAAAATATTTAGATACAATGTGAATTTAGTTCCACTACATATAGAAAATCAAGAACAAATGCTTTTAGAGATGAACTCAACAATATTCCATGAATTGCTGCGCAATGACATGGTTATCTATGCGCACTCCGGCGCGTATAATATCTGTCGATATTATACCATATTTGTTGTATGAGGTTGAAAATCTGTCAACAGGAGAAATAATTGCAATTAATAAACCGGGAGGAAAAAGAAACTTTGGCAGGTTATTGAGCGATTGCAACTTCGAGATACTATTGGAATTCCTGTAGAAACGATTCTTAAAGTATACAAATGGATTTGGGGACAAGAAGATTGCAATTACCCGACTAAAGCTGGACGTTGGCTTTCAATGAATGCTTTGTTGGATAGATTTGGGGTTAATATTGAGGATATTAGATGATGGCAAAGAAAATAACTAAATGGGAGCCGGAAGACTTTGAATTGGAAATGACAACTCATTGGTCTTTTTCAAAACGAGGTGATTGGGCAACCCACGATGCAAAATGGCGAGGGAATTGGTCTCCATATATACCACGCAATCTTTTGCTTCGTTATTCAAAAGAGAACGATTTAGTTCTTGATCAGTTTGCAGGTGGAGGAACAACACTTGTGGAAGCCAAGTTGCTTAATAGAAATATTATAGGTGTTGACGTGAACGATGTTGCGCTTGCACGTTGTAAAGAAAAAGTATCCTTTGAACACGAAGGTGCAAACGGTAAAGTGTATCTTCATAAAGGCGCTGCAAGAAAAATGGATTTTATTCCTGATGATAGTATTGATTTGATATGTACTCATCCACCTTATGCAGATTATAAAATATAGCGAGGATATTCCAGAAGACTTATCTTTACTGAAAGTAAAAGATTTTCTTGAGGAAATGAAATCAGTTGCTTCTGAAAGTTATCGTGTTCTCAAGAAAGACAAGTTTTGTGCAATACTTATGGGAGACACACGTCAAAAAGGACATATGATACCGATGTCTTTTGAAGTTATACGCATTTTTGAGGAAGCAGGGTTTAAATTAAAAGAACTTATTATAAAAGAACAACACAACTGTAGAGCAACAGGATATTGGAAAACGAATAGTGTAAAATATAATTTTTTACTGATAGCACACGAATATTTATTTGTATTTAGAAAATAAGGGGGGAAAGCAGCTCAGATGGCAAAATCTTTTATTTTCTCAAATATTAAATATGCATATTAAGATGGAAGATATTTGAAAAACGGAACAGAACTTTTATACTCCGCAGGTTTTCCTGCGGAGTTTTTCTGGTTTATTAACATTTCAGGCTATTAAGGTTATAATATATATGGAACTTACACGGATTTTATAATGGAGGTGCGGGTATATGCGATGTATAAAATATGAATACTTAAAAGAAAGGAATCCAAAAGCGTTGGAAGAAATTAAAAAAATGTTTGATCCCAATGTCCAGGGACATCTTTCTGACAATCCGCTGCGCAATGTGAAATATCTGTTTGTGGCATCCACTACTCTTGCCTGTAGGAGTGCGATTAGCGGGGGAATGCACCAGGAGGAAGCATATAATGCCAGTGACCTCTATATTCAGAAAATGGACTTGCTGGAATCAGCAGACGAAGTGAAGAATCTTGTTTATGATATGTTTTCTTTCTACACAGATTATATGGTAAACCTTGACTGTAACAAAGTAATTTCAAAAAATATTGCAGCAGTAGTAGAATACATCCGATACCATCTGCATGAAAAAATACGCTTAAAGGAGCTTGCAGAAAAAATTAATCTGAATCCCAGCTACCTATCTGTGTTGTTCAAGAAAGAAATGGGGGAGACAGTCAGCGGATATATTATGAGCCAGCGCATTGCAGCCGCACAGAATATGCTGAAATATTCTGACTATGCCTACAGCGAAATAAGCTCAATTTTAGCATTTGCCTCCCAGAGTCACTTTATTTCGGCTTTTTTCCGAAAAACAGGAATGACGCCAAAGGAGTTCCGAATGTCTCATTAGCGCAAAGCATAAAGTGAGAAAAGAGTATTGGGTTAGCATCCGTTTTCTGCTTGGATTCTGCAAATTTATATTGAAATAACTTCATATATTGATATAATTAGTGGAAAAGTGTCCAATAAAAGCAAAAATATGTTGCATGGGATGGAGAGAACAGATGAAGTATTCGGCAACTCAGATAGCAAAAAAATTAGGCATTTCCCGATCGTATTTATATCATCTGAAAGATGTCGGTGCGGTGGAGATGGAGGTTGGTGAAAATGGCAAGACGGAATGGACAGATGATGTATTTCACAGGTTGGAAGAATATCTGAAAAAACAACATGCAGCAGAGGCGGCAAAGGGAACTGAGCTGCCATATAAGGTATTTAAGATTAATAACAGGCGTTTTTTGGGCAATAAGTACAAACTCCTGCCGTTTATAACCAGTGTTGTGGAAGCGGAATGTGAGAATGTAAATACGGTAGCGGACATATTTGCAGGGACGGGGGCAGTTGCCTCGGCCTTTGCCGATAAAAAATTGATTACCAACGATATCATGTATAGCAATTATATCTGCCATTTGGCATGGTTTGGCGCAGAACTATATGAGCAGGAGAAAATCATTGATTTGATTGTGCAATATAATGAAATGAATGCGGAGCAGGACAACTATATGAGCGACAATTTTGCGGATACATATTTTTCTCTTGAGGACTGCAGGAAAATTGGATATATCCGGCAGGACATTGAAGATAAGTATGCCCAAGGGGAACTGAATTCCAGGGAAAGGGCGTTATTGATAACCTCTCTCTTGTACGCCATGGACAGGATTGCCAATACCTGCGGCCATTATGATGCCTACAGGCAGGGAGTCCGGTTTGAGAAGCATCTGGAATTGTCGGTTCCGCAGACGGATATGGGTTTGAATGAAAACAATATCTGTTACAATATGGATACGAATGAACTGGCAAAAGAAATAGAAGCGGATTTGGTCTATATTGACCCGCCTTATAATTCCAGGCAATATTGCGATGCCTACCATTTGCTGGAAAATGTGGCAAGGTGGCAGAAGCCGGAAGTGTTCGGCGTTGCCAGGAAGATGAACCGCTCTTTATTAAAAAGCGATTATTGTACGCAGAAAGCAGCCCAAGCGTTTGAGGAATTAATAGATGCGATTCATGCAAAATATATCCTTTTGTCATACAACAATATGGCGGAAAAAGGGAATGACCGTTCTAACGCGAAAATCAGCGATGGCGATATCATGCGTATCCTGCAGAAGAAAGGCACGGTAAAGGTATTTGCCGAGGATTACAGAACGTTCTCCGCGGGGAAATCTGCGATTCAGGAAAATCAGGAGCGTTTATTTCTGTGTACCTGTGATGGGGCGGGGAAAGATATCATTCCCTCCGCATTGAACTATACCGGGGGGAAATATAAGCTGCTGCCGCAGATTTTACCCCTTTTCCCTCAGGATGTGGACAGGGCGGTGGATATGTTTTGCGGCGGCTGTAATGTTGGCATCAATCTGAGCTGCAGCAAGGTGCAGTTCAATGATAATAACGAATATCTGACTGGTTTGTTGAGGACGTTCCAGAAATTGCCCAAACAGCAAATAGTTGCATGGATATTTGATTCTATCAGCCGGTATAACCTTTCGCTTGTGAGTGAACATGGCTATCAATATTATGGCTGTGACAGCAAGAAAGGAGTAGGCTCCTATAACAGGGAAGGATATTACAGGCTGAGGGACGACTTTAACAGCAAGACAGAGCGTGACGATGAATATTATCTGATGCTCTATCTGCTGATAGTTTACTCCTTTAATAATCAGCTGCGGTTTAACCAAAGAGGCAGATTCAATCTGCCAGTGGGCAAGCGGGATTTTAATGCCAGGATGCAGAAGAAATTAAATGCTTTCCTTGACCGCATAAAAAGCGGGGATTATCAATTTACAAGCGGCAGTTTCCTCGATATTAATTTGGATGAATTTACGGAGAAGAGCTTTTTCTATGCGGACCCCCCATACCTCATTACTTGTGCAACGTACAATGAACAGGATGGATGGAATGAGGACGATGAGTTTCATCTGCTGGCTTATCTGGAAGAGCTGGACCGAAGGGGTATTCGTTTCGCGCTTTCTAACGTATTGGAGAGCAAAGGCAGGAGGAATGAAATTTTGACGGCTTGGCTTGCCAGAAACGACAGGTTCACGGCAGTGCCTTTGGACTATGATTACTCAAACTCCAATTACCAGACGAAGAAGAGCGAACTTACAAGAGAGATATTAGTAGTAAATTATAAAATAAAATGTGAGGTGGAGATTTATGGAATGCCAATGGAGTAAACAGTTAGGACATGACGACCAGAGTGGGTTTGAATTCTCAAAAGAATTGTTAGGAGGGGATTGTACTGCAGCTATTAATTTTGACAGATTGCAAAACCATCCGCAGTTAGGATATATAATAATTGAATACCTGTTATGCGAAGAGAAGCAGACTGTTACGCCGTATACGAGCCATCCAAACAAGTATTGGAATAAGAATCCGTCAAAATTCCTGTCTTTATGGCGGGTGAAATTACATTTGAAAGCTACATTGTATCTGGTCAATTATGCGAAAAAAGGCACAAAGTCTGAAGATGAAGTATTGTTGATAGAAGTGCTTGATATGGATGAGACTGGCATAAAAGCAGAAAAATTGACGAAATTTACCCGCGCAGGCTTTGCAGAGTGGTTTCGGGAGCTGAATCGCCAATGCCTGACGGATAAAAGGAACATCCTGGAGGACATTTATTCGCATAAACAGATGGAGGATATTGGAAAAATCGTTTTGCAAGGCGGCAAGTATAGGGGAGAAACCATCGCATCCGTTTATGCAAAAGACAGGGGCTATCTGGAATGGATGAAAGAAACAAATTATCCATTTTCTGCGGCAATCAGGATTTATTTGCACAAGGCTTCAATGGAATTGCCGGATATGGTTTTAGGACGGTGAAATACCAGTAAGAATTAAATGAAGAGGAGGTTTAGAACCTCCTTTTTTGGGTAATACTATCCCAAAAAGAAATGAGGTTCTTATTATGAAGACATTTCATCAGCTATATCTTGACATTTTAAAACAGGAAGCAGGAAAGGGTCGTATTTTGGAAGAAGAATACGACCCTTATCATTTGAATTGCCTGCTGCATCCAGAGCAGTATGCGCCGGTCATTTTTGCCGAGCAGTGCGAACAATGCGCCTATGAGCGTGCATGTGAAAATAGCTGTATCTTTGATGCATTTGAGCGGGATGGGGACGGCAAGGTGGTGATTAATCCAGAGAAATGCATAGGCTGCGGAGCCTGTGTAGATGCCTGTAAGCTGGAGCGGCTGGCAGCGAACAAGGATGTGGTTCCGGTCCTTACGGCGGTACGTGAAAAGAAACGCGAGGTCTATGCGCTGATTGCTCCGGCTTTTCTTGGTCAGTTCGGCGAGGACGTAACCGTGGGAAAACTGCGTGCAGCATTTAAGGCGATGGGCTTTAAGGGCATGGTGGAGGTTGCTGTGTTTGCGGACATCCTTACCTTAAAGGAAGCGTTAGAGTTTGATATCAATATTAAAGAAGAGAAGGATTTCCAGCTTACAAGCTGCTGCTGCCCGGTGTGGATTGCCATGATAAGAAAAATCTACCATGAACTTCTGCCTCATGTGCCGGGGGCTGTTTCGCCGATGGTAGCAGCCGGGCGGGTGGTGAAGAAGCTGCATCCCGATGCCATGACGGTATTTATAGGACCTTGTATGGCAAAGAAAGCGGAGGCGCGAGAGAAAGATATTGCAGATGCCGTGGATTATGTATTGACGTTCCAGGAAGTTCAGGACATGTTTGAGACAGCGGATATCCATCCGCAGGAGCTGGGTGAGGATGAGAAAGAGCATTCTTCGCGTGCAGGCAGGATTTATGCCCGGACCGGCGGCGTCAGCGAGGCAGTAAAGGAGACAGTGAAGCAGCTGAATCCAGATCGGAGGATTGAAGTGGAAGCAGAACAGGCGGATGGCGTGCCGGCGTGCAGGGAGATGATTGAACGGCTGCAGAAAGGTGAGATAAACGCCAATTTCTTTGAGGGCATGGGCTGCAATGGCGGCTGCGTAGGCGGACCGAAGCGTATCATTCCGGCGGATGAGGGGAAGAAAAATGTAGATGCGTACAGTGAGAGGGCGGAGTATAAGACACCTCTGGAAAATCCCTTTGTCCTGGAATTGTTGGAGAGGCTGGGATTCCATACTGTGGAAGAGTTTTTAGAAAAGAGCGATTTGCTGGAGAGGGAATTTTGAAAGGTCGGTAATATGGTTTTAAGTAATTAGGAATATATGTTTTGAAATCAGCAATGATGTTTCTTGTTATCTTGTTAAATTGGGTATGATAGCAGTACCAAAAGGTCTTGCTGCCGTAGGCAGCAGAGACATCTTGCACAAAAAGTGTCTGGAAAGCTAGCTTTCCGGGCACTTTTATGTGCAAAGTGTTCACATCACAACGTGATGTGAACCTTTTGGTACCATCCTCAGACGTTGCAAAATTTAAAGTCCCGTTTACCGAAGTTTCCGTCAGTGAAAATCATAGTCATAATACACAAAATCTAGGTACGATATTCATGTTTTTTTAATCAAAATTGTGATAATCGTACATTTTTTTATTGTTTGGAAAAATTGCTTGTCTTTACATCTATACAAGTTGTAAAATAGAAAAAGATAGCAACAATATCAATGTGGGAAAGGACATGGGAAAGATGGCGAAGAACGAGGGTCAGAAGTTGAAGTATTATACGCTGTCGGAAGATTTAAAACGCATGATATTGGACGGTGATATCCAGGCGGGGGACCGGCTTCCCTCAGAGAATGAACTTTCAGAGCGATACAGTATCAGCCGCCATACCGTGCGCAAAGCGCTCGCCATACTGCAGAATGAAGGCTACATCTATGCGGAACATGGCAAGGGGACTTTCTGTTCGGAACTTGTACGCCATACCAAGACTTCCCGGAATATTGCAGTGGTAACAACTTATCTGTCTGATTATATTTTCCCCAAGGTCGTCCAGGGGATTGACAGTGTCATGACAGAGAAAGGTTACAGCATCATCCTTAAGAATACCCGCAATTCACGCAAAGCGGAGGCGAGGTGTTTGGAGGAACTCTTGCAGAAAGATATTGAGGGATTGATTATAGAGCCAAGCAAGAGCGAGATTTTCTGTAAGCATATTTCACTGTACCAGCGGTTAGAACAGTTTGGGATTCCTATTGTGTTTATCCAGGCCTGTCTGGAACAGATGAAAGATAAGCCCCAGGTGAAAATGGATGACTGCAAGGGAGGCTATCTTGTTACCAATTATCTGATTTCTTTAGGACACCGCAATATCCTTGGCGTATTCAAAGCAGATGATACCCAGGGGATGGAGCGCCACAGGGGCTATGTCCAGGCGCTGCAGGAAGCGGGAATTCTCTACAATCCGGAAAATATCATCTGGTTCCATACGGAGGACCGCGCTATCAAGCCTTTTGCAGCATTGCAGGAGATGGTGCGTCAGGATTATCCGTTTGATTCGGTGGTGTGCTATAACGACCAGATTGCCGTGGAGGTAATTAAGGCGTTGGAGGAATGCGAGCTGGGCGTGCCCGAGCGGGTTTCTGTCACCGGGTATGACAATTCTTTCATTGCGGAGAACAGCCGCATTAAGCTGACCACTATAGCCCATCCTCAGGATAAGCTGGGGGAAATGGCAGCCCGGCTGCTGTTGGAGCTGATTCAGAATCCCCATGCGGACATTCCGCAAAACAAGATTCTTATCGAGCCGGAATTGATTGTCAGGGAGTCCTGCAGGAAGCGATAAAAATGCCGCATTGTACCTTAAATTCACAGAAAAAACATCTTGTATTGACGACCATACAAGTAATAAAGTAAAAGTATCAGGACAGACTGGTCGGGGAACCGGCAAAAGACTGTCAACGAGAGCTATCAAAATCTATTATTTCACAGGAGGGTTAAGTTATCATGAAATTATCAAAAAATTACAAGTTTTGGTTCTGCACGGGCTCACAGGATTTATATGGGGATGAATGTCTGAGGAATGTAGCAGAGCATTCCAGAATCATTGTGGAGGAGCTCAACAAGTCCGGCGTGCTTCCGTTTGAGGTTGTGTTAAAGCCCACATTGATTACCAATGAATTGATCCGTAAGACATTCAATGAAGCCAATATTGATGAGGACTGTGCAGGCGTGATTGTATGGTGCCATACATTTTCACCGGCCAAATCTTGGATTTTAGGACTTCAGGAATTCAGGAAACCGCTTTTGCACTTACATACACAGTTTAACGAAGAGATTCCTTATGATACCATCGATATGGATTTCATGAATGAGAACCAGTCTGCACACGGTGACCGCGAGTGGGGTCATATGGTTACGCGTATGGGTATTGAGCGCAAAGTTGTTGTGGGGCATTGGACCAGCCAGGCTGTACGTGAGAAGATTGCTTCCTGGATGCGC